>JBJOKR010000011.1:0-46813 GCA_046045995.1 Pseudomonadota bacterium
AGCGCCGGTTATAGTAATCCACCCTGCCGTCGGGGGTGGCGGTCCAGACCACCTGGGGGATCATTTCCGCCATGAAGCGGTAGCGGCGCTCCCCCTCCGCCAGTTCGGCCACCAGCCGGTCCCGCTCCGCCTCCGCCGCCATGCGGGTCAGCGCCGCCCCCAGGATGGAGGCCAGGCCCTGGAGGCAGTGGATATCGTCCTCGAAATCATTGATGCCGGCGCTCGCCGCCTCGATCACCCCGACCAGCCGCCCGGCGCAAACCACCGGGGCGGCGATGGTGGAGCGCAGGCCGTGCAGCCGCAGCAGACCGAACCCGGGCGGCACCGGCCCGTCCGGATCGGGGTCATGGGCGACGATGGCCCGGTCGGACACGCCCTCGGCCAGGATGCGCCCGGCCATGCTGGTGGGATCGGCGGGCAGCACCTTCCAGTGCGGGCAGTCATCGGGCCAGCCCACCCCCGCCTCCACCAGGAAATCCCCGGTCTCCCGCCGGTGGATGGCCACCGTCGTATGGTCCACGCCCAGTGCCAGCGCCGTCTGCCGCGCCGCCGCCCGCAACAGCTCTGCCCGGTCGCCACAGCGCAGCGCGACGGTCCCGAACTCCGCCAGGACACGCTGCCGGGCAAGCGCACGGTCAGGGGACATCAGCATCGGCTTTTGTAACCGGAGAATGAACAAAACAAGACATCATTCTAGCCGAAAGTTCTCCGACAATACATACCCATAAAGGAGGGTAACCCGCCCTGGCGAAGGGAGTTGGCCCGGGGCCTCCCCGACCGGGCCCGGCAGCGGATGGTCCTTCCGGATCAACTCCCCCAATCCGCTGCGCGCCGTCAGCCCCCCGGTTCATCCCCGGCCAGCGCCCGCCGGGCGGTATTCAGGTCGAACCCGGCCCGGGCCATGGCCGCCAAGTCCTTGTCGAACCGGTCCCTGTCCGCCTGTTTCTTGCCTGCCCGGGTCCCGCCCCCAAGACCGCCCCCCCGGGGCCGGACGGGCCGCCCCCAGCGGCGGCGCGGGGCCCCAGCCTCCTCCCAAGCCTCCGCCCCTGGCTCTTCTCCAGCCTCCTCCCCTGTCTCCTGGGCATGAACCTCCGCAGCGTCCGCCGCCTCCCCTGCATCCGCCGGATCGGCGTCCGGGGGGCGCCCCGGCGGGCGGAAAACGCCCAGGCGGCGCCGACGGGCGAAGGCGATGGCGGCAGCCAGATCGGCGTCGCCCTCCCCCACCGCCTCCTCCCGCTGGGCCAGGGCGTGGTCGATCTCCACCACCCCCACCCCCTTGGCCGCCAGCTTCTGCCGGATGGTGCGGGTGGAGCCGCCGCGGCGGTGCAGCCCGGCCACCTTCATCTCCGCATAGGCGCGGTCGTCCAGAAGCCCGGCGGCGGCATAGCGGGTCAGCAGCGCTTCCACCCACTGCGCCCCTTCCTCGGCATCGGTGCCGTGGGTGGTGGCGGAACGGCGCACCTTGCCCATCAGAACCCGGCGCAGATTGGCCGTGGAACTGGCATGCCGCTCCAGGTAATGCAGGGCCGCCCGCTCCAGGTATTCCGGCGTCACCCGCCGGGGCTGTTTGCGGGCCGGGGGGGTGGACGGTTTTGCATCGGGTCTGTCTGTCATCGCGCTTCCCGCATGCTGCCCTGTCTGTGACGGTGACCATTGCCCCCACGGCTGCTCAGGTCTACCTTCCCGATCCGTTCTACACCCATTCCCCCGGATGTGCAGGTTTCCCCCGCGATGACCATCACCCATGATCCGCTGCCCGCCGCCGCGGCCGACCGGTCGGTCCGCAATGCGCCCCCTTGCCCCACGCCCCGGCATGTCGGCGCCGTCAACTGGATCGGGCTGAACACCCTTCTGGGGAAGGAGGTGCGGCGCTTCCTGAAGGTCTGGGTCCAGACCATCGCCGCCCCGGTGGTCACCACCCTGCTGTTCTATGCGGTCTTCGCCCTGGCGCTGGGCGGGGTGGTGCGCCAGGTGGGGGAGGTGGATTTCCTGGTCTTCCTGGGCCCCGGCCTGATCATGATGGCCATCGCCCAGAACGCCTTCGCCAACAGCTCCAGCTCTGTCCTGGTCTCCAAGGTCCAGGGCAATATCGTGGACGTGCTGATGCCGCCCCTGTCGGCGGGGGAGCTGGCGGCGGCCTATGTGCTGGGGGGCATGATCCGCGGCATCCTGGTGGGGGCGGTGACGGCGGTGGCCATCTGGGCCTTCGTACCGCTGGGGATCCACAATCCCCTGTTCATCCTGTTCCATGCCCTGATGGCCAGCATGCTGCTGTCCCTGCTGGGCCTGATCGGCGGCATCTGGGCGGACAAGTTCGACCACATGGCGGCAGTGACGAATTTCATCGTCACACCGTTGGCCTTCCTGTCCGGCACCTTTTATTCCATCGAATCCGTGCCACCGGCCTTCCAGCTGATCGCCCACCTGAACCCGTTCTTCTACTTCATCGACGGATTCCGCTACGGCTTCATCGGCCAGACGGACGGGACGCTGGTGCAGGGCATCATCGTGCTGCTGGGCACCAATGCCGTGCTGCTGCTGGCGGCATGGCGGATGCTGGCCAGCGGCTACAAGCTGAAGGCGTGACCCCATGGCCGACCGCGTGAGCCCACCGACCGTGCCCGGAGTTTCCGGTGTTCCCGGCGCCTTCAACCCGGCCATCGACCGCCGCATCCCCGTCTTCCACTGGGCGGGGTTCCTGGCCTTGCTGAGCCGGGAGTTGCTGCGGGTGCGCAAGCTCCTGGCCATGGTGGTCATCGGCCCGGCGGTGATGGCGGTGATCTATTTCCTGTGCTTCGCCTTCGGGCTGGGGGACCAGCGGGGCACGCCGGCGGGGGACGCGGTGCTGACCTTCCTGGTGCCGGGGCTGATCATGCTGTCGGTGCTGCTGAAGGCGGCGGAAAATCCCACCTTCTCCCTGCTCTACATCAAGATCGAGGGGGTGGTGACCGACCAGTTGATGAGCCCGCTTTCCGCGCGGGAGACGATCCCCGCCTATGCCATCGCCGGGACCGTGTCCGGGCTGGCCGCGGGGATCGGCATCTGGCTCTGCACCCTGCTGCTCTGGCCGCTGGCGGTGGCCCATCCCCTGGTGGCGCTGCTGTTCGCGGCGTTGGGTGCGCTGGTGATGGCGCTGGCCGGGCTTCTGGTCGCCATCGCGTCCCAGAAATGGGACCACATGGCCGCCGCCTTCACCTTCCTGTTCATGCCGATCAGCTTCCTGTCCGGCGTCTTCGCCCCCATCGACGGGATGCATCCTGCGCTGAAGGCGGTGGTGCTGGCCAATCCCGTCTACTACGCCATCGACGGCTTCCGCTTCGGCATGTTGGGCACGTCCCAGACCGGGCCCTGGACCAGCCTTGCCGTCCTGCTGCTGGCCGTCGCGGTGCTGTACAGCCTCACCGCGTGGCTCTACCGCACCGGTTGGCGGATGAAGGGGTAGGGGCGGACGCAGGGAGGGGGGGATGTCGGATTACGCTTCGCTGATCCGACCTACGGGTTTCACGCTCCGACTTGTTCGGCGAGGCATGCCGGCTTCGTAGGTCGGATTAGCGAAGCGTAATCCGACACATGAAGGGCACCCCCGGCCGAACGCCTTCCCCCGGCCTACTTGGCCGGGGTGGCGGCGGTGTCCTGACGGATGCGCAGGAAGCGGGTGGGGTGCAGGTCGGGCAGATTGTCCACCCAGTTCTCCACCCGGTCGGCGACCATGTGCTTGGAGGCGTAGAAGTACAGCGGGAGCAGGGCCACATCCTCGATCAGGATGCGCTCCGCCTGCTGCATCAGCTCGGCCCTCTGCTGTACATCGGCGGTCATGTTCGCCTGCATCAGCAGCCGGTCGAATTCGGGGTTGTTGTAGCCCGAGGGATTCTGCTTGCCGATGTCGGAGCGGAACAGTTCCAGGAAGTTGTTGGCGTCGTTGTAATCGCCGATCCAGCCGTGACGGGTCACGTCCTTGAAGGTCTTCTCGTCGCGGGTGGACAGGAAAACCTTCCATTCCTGATTGTTCAGGGTGACCTTGGCGCCCAGCTTCTCCTGCCACATGGCGGCGACGGCGATGGCCGTCTTCCGGTGGTTTTCGCTGGTGTTGTACAGGATTTCGATCTCCAGCGGCCGGCCCCCCGGGCCATAGCCGGCGGCGGCGATCAGTTCCCGCGCCTTGGCATCACGCTCCGCCTGGGTCAAGGCCGCGTAATCCGGCACCTGCTTCTGGTAGTTGGTGGTGCCTGGCGGGACCCAGGAATAGGCGGGCAGCTGGCCCTGCTTCATGATGTCCCGGACGATGATGTCCCGGTCCACGGCCAGGTTCAGGGCCAGGCGCAGGTCGCGGTTGGACTTCCACGGCTCCCGCGTCATGTTCGGCGCGAAGAAATACGTGCCGAAATAGGGGGCGAGGCGGAGGTTTGCGGGCATGTTCGCCCGGATCCAGTCCATCTGGGTGACCGGGACCTCATAGGTCGTGTCCAGCTCACCGGAGCGGAAGCGGCGCAGCTCCGCCTCGATATTCTCTGTGGCGTAGAAATAGACCGTATCGATCTGCACCTCGTCCTTCGCATGGAAGTACGGGTTCTTCACCACCTTCACATGGCTCTGCGGTACGCTTTCCTTCAGCATATAGGCGCCGTTGGAGACGAGATTGTCCGGGCGGATGTACTCATCCCCGAACTTCTCGTAATTCGCCTTGCTGATGGCATAGGTGGAATGGTGGTGGAGCATGTAGGTGAAATACGGGGTCGGGGCCCGCAGGGTGACCCGGAAGGTCAGGTCGTCCACCTTCTCGATCCCCAGGGTCTCCACCGGCGCGCGGCCCAGGGAAATGTCTTCCGCGTTCTTCACCGGCCAGAGGAAGTGGGCATACTTGCTGCCCGTCTTCGGATCGACCAGGCGGCGCCAGGAAAAGACGTAGTCATCCGCCGTCACCGGCGTGCCGTCCGACCACTTGCCGTTGGCGCGCAGGTGGAAGGTATAGGTCAGCAGATCCTCGCTCACCTCGATCCGCTCGGCCGCCCCCTGGACATGGCCGCCCTTGCCGTCCGGCACCATCAGGCCTTCGAACAGGTCGTACTGGATGTAGCTTTCCGGCACGCCCGTGGACTTGTGCGGGTCCAGGGTTTCCGGCTCAGCCCCGTTGCCGCGGCGGAGCACGATGCCGTCGGCGGGATCGGTCTGCGCCTGGGCTGCGGCGACCTGCTCGGTCTTCGCAGCATTGTCGCCGCAGGCGGCAAGGCTTGCCAGCGCCAGGGCGCCGACAGCGATCAGACCCGCGCGCAGCCGGCGCGGGCTGAATCGGGACAAGGACATCATCATTCCTCCAACTCTCTCCCTGACCTTGGGGGCCCCTGTGCCGAGGCCCCGTCTTATCCGATATCCCCAGTGCCGCCGCCCGCCATCGGCCGGCGGTGCTCCCGGGTATGTCTTGGCCGCATCAGCCATCCACGGCAAGGTGGCGCGACAACTGGATGCCGGCGGCATTGCCGGTCCACCCCGTCACACGGGGGGAGACCAGATTGCGATAGGTGCCATGATAGATCGGGATCAGCGGCATATCGGCCAGCATCAGCGCCTCCGCCTCGGCCAGCTTGGCCATGCGGGCGGCGGGCTCCAGCAGCCGGTCCGCCTCATCCAGCAGGCGGTCATAGGCGGGATTGGCATAGCCAGCACGGTTGATCGGGCCCACATCGCTGCGCAGCACCTTCAGGAAGGTGTAGGGATCGGGGAAATCGCCGATCCAGGCCAGGCTGGACAGCCCGGGGTAATCCTTCGACCCGGCCTTCTGCAGCACCACCTTCCATTCCTGATTGTTCAGGGTCACCTTGGCGCCCAGCTTCTGCTGCCACATGGCGGCGACAGCGACCATGACCCGGCGGGTATTCTCCGACGTGGCGTGCAGGATCTCCACCTCCAGCGTCTTGCCGCCGGGGCCGTATCCCGCCTCCGCCAGCAGGCGGCGGGCCATCTCATCCCGCTCCGCCTGGGTCAGGGCCGCTTCCGGCGGCAGGGGCGGGGTATACTCCCCGGCCCCGGGCGGGGTGAAGGTCCAGGCCGGCCGCTCCCCGGATTTGGTGATCCGCTCCGCGATCGCCGTCCGGTCCAAGGCCAGGGACAGGGCCCGCCGCAGGGCCGGCGTGGAGCCCAACGGCTCCCGCGTCATGTTGATCGGCAGGTAATAGGTTGCCAGCACCGGATAGAACCGGATCGCGTCCGGCATGTTCTGGCGCAGCCAGTCGATCTGGGTCACCGGCGCCATCTGCACCGTGTCCAGTTCGCCCGCGCGGAAGCGGCGCAGCTCCGTCTCCGGACTGTCGGAGTGGTGGAAGACCACCCGGTCGATCCGGACATTGGCCGCATCCCGGTAATGGGGGTTCTTCTCCAGGGTCACGTTGCCCTGGGGCACATAGCCGGTCAGGCGGTAGGCTCCGTTGCTGACCAGCTTGCCCGGGGCGACAGCCCCCGCCCCCAACGCTTCGAAATTCGCCTTCTGCACCGGATAGGTGGAGCGGTGGGCCAGGGAGGAGAGGAACCAGCCGGTCGGCCGCTCCAGGGTCAGGCGCAGGGTCAGATCGTCCACCGCCTCCACCCCCAGGGTGTCGGGTGCGGCATCGCCCTTGGTGATGGCCGTGGCGTTCCGCAGCGGCCACAGGAAGAAGGCGTAATCGCTGATCGTCGCCGGATCGACCAGACGGCGCCAGGCGAAGACGAAATCATGGGCCGTGACCGGTGTCCCGTCGGACCAGCGCCCGTCGGCCCGCAGGTGGAAGGTATAGGTCAGGCCGTCGGCCGTGATCTCCCACCGCTCCGCCGCTCCCGGTACGGTGTTGCCGTCCCGGTCATAGGTCAGCAGCCCTTCGAACAGGTCGTAGCCGATGCGGGAGGACTGCATGTCCGTCCCCTTGTGCGGGTCCAGGGAGGAGGGTTCCTGCTGGTTGCCGCGGTTCAGCACGGTTTCGGCCAGGGCCGCGGCCGGGACGGCCAGGGCCGACACCGACAGGGCCGCCACGACCAGAACCGTCACAGCGCGAACAACCGGCGCCGCCGCCCGGCGCGCCCAGCGGGCCCAACCCGTCATGCCTGTCTCCCGGAGCATCGATCCCATGGATCGCGCCCCTTTGTGCGGCTTTCCGTCTCTCAAGTCCAGGGTCGGTTGCAGATGGAACGATGGGACCGGCAAGCTGTCCTTTCGATGCCCCAAGCCACCATGCCGACGGAAAGGCCCACCGACCGCCGGCGTCACTCCAGGCTGAGGTACAGGGTGGGGTGGACGTCCAGGGGATTGTCGATCCAGCCCTTGACCCGCGGGCTGACCAGCCGCTTAGCCGCATAGGTATACAGCGGAATGGCGGCCGCATCATCCAGCAGCATCCGTTCCGCCTGTTCCAGCAGGGCGCGACGCGCCGCCGGGTCGGGTTCCGCCGCCGACAGGTCCATCAGCGCGTCGAAGCCGGGATCGGCATAGCCCGCCGGATTCTCCGGCCCGATATCGCTGCGGAACCATTCCAGGAAGACATTGGGATCGTCATAGGCACCGATGTAGCCCTGGCGGGCCAGGCCGGGGAAGGTCTTGGTCCGGCGGCTGTCCAGGAAGACCTTCCATTCCTGGTTCGTCAGCACCGTGCGCACGCCCAGCGCCTGCTGCCACATGCCTGCCAAGCCCACCGCCACCCGCTTTTCCTGGTCGCGGGTGTTGAACAACAGCTCCACCGTCAGCCCCTGCCCCTGCGGATAGCCGGCGGCGACCAGCAGGGCGCGGGCTTCCGCCACACGCCGCTCCATCGGCCAGGCGGCCCAGTCCGGGACCTGGGGCGTGTGGTCGGGCACACCCGGCGGGACGAAGGCATAGGCCGGCAGTTCGCCTCCGCGGGTCAGCTTCTCCACGATCAGCGTCCGGTCGATGACCATGGACAGGGCGCGCACCAGCCGCGGATCGTCCTTCCACGGCGACCGGGTCAGGTTGGGCGCGTAGTAATAGGTGCCCAGCTGGGGATTGATGCGCAGGTGGTCGGGCATCGTCTCCCGCGCCCAGTCGATCTGGGCGGCGGGCAGGGTGTAGGTGGTGTGCAGCTCCCCCGCCCGGTAGCGCTTCAGCTCCGTATCCTGGTTTTCCGTGGGGTGGAAATAGACCGTGTCGATGCGGGCGCGGGCCGCATCCCGGTGGTGGGGGTTGCGCACCAGCTTCACATGCCCCTGGGGCACATATTCCGCCAGCCGGTACGGCCCGCTGGAGACCAGGGTGCCGGGGCGGAAGAAATCCTTCCCCGCCGCCCGCATCTGCCGTTCCGGCAGCACCCCCAGCATGGGATAGCTCAACACCTTCAGCAGCCAGCCTGTGGGCCGCTCCAGCCGGATCACCACCGTCCGGTCATCCGGGGCGGTGACGCCCAGCGCATCCGGCGGCAGGGCGCCCTGGGTGATCGGCCGGGCGTTCAGGATGGGCCAGAGGTAATTGGCATTGCGCGCCTGGGTCGCCGCCGGGTCCACCACCCGGCGCAGGGAGAAGACCACGTCGGATGCCAGGATCGCCGACCCGTCCGACCAGCGCAGGTCCGGCCGCAGGGTGAAGGTCCAGGTCAGCCCGTCCGGGCTTATGGTCCAGGACCGGGCCAGGCCCGGCATCGCCGCCCCGTCCGGCCCGCGCACGGCCAGCCCTTCATACATGTCGTAGAAGATCTGCGCTTCCGGCAGGCCCACGGCCATGTGGGGGTCCAGCGTCTCCGGCTCCGCGTAATTGCCCCGGTGCAGCACCACCTCCGCCCCCGCCGGGCGGGCCCCGCCGGCCAGGACCAGAAGGCATAGCACCAGGCCCAGGCCGCGGAGGAGAAGGGCGGGTAATACCAACGGTCGGAAATCCCGACCGTTGGTACGGCGGCGACCGCCGGAGCACCGCGCGAGCGGCGAAGCCAAGGCCACGGAGTGGCCGCCCGGCGTTTGAGGGAAATGAAGCCGCCTTTGATCGGTCAGGGTTAAAGGCGGCTGGAATAAACGCATGACAAACCCCGTGATGCCGGCGAAACCGGGGATAGGGTAGCCGCTTCCACCGCCGCCGTCGCCCCCCACTGCCTGGGTCATGCGCGCCGGGAGGTTACTCGGGCGGTGTGATCTGGGGCACCGGGGCGACACGGGGCAGGTGCAGGGTGAAGCGCACCCCCTGGTCCGGTGCGCTCCACACCTCGATCCGGCCGCCCAGCGACCGGGTCGCGATGTTGTAGACGATGTTGAGGCCGAGACCGGTCGACCCCTGGCCCCGCTTGGTCGTGAAGAAGGGATCGTAGATTTTGGACAGGTGGGCGGGCGGGATGCCCTGGCCGTCATCCTGGTAGACCAGGGTGATGCAGTCTCCCCGGCCATCACTGTCTGGTTTCTCCTCCGCCCCCCGGCCGACGGTGATGGTGATCCGGCCGGGCCGCCCGGGGGTGAAGCCGTGGACGGTGGAATTGACGATGAGGTTGGTCAGGATCTGGCCCATGGCGCCCGGATAGCTGTCCATCAGCAGACCGTCGGGACAGTCGATGACAACACTGTGCCCGCCCCGCTTCCAACGGGGGCCCAGGCTCATCACGATCTCCTCCAGATAGGCACGCAGCTCGTAGGTACGGCGATCCTCCGACGCCTGATCGGCGGAGACGTTCTTGAAGCTTTGCACCAGGCGGGAGGCGCGGCTGGCATTCACCTCCAGCAGGGCGGACGATTCGTCCACCATCTCCAGGAACTCCTCCAGGTCCGCCTTGCGCACCCGGTTCTCCGCCACCAGCCTGCGGAAGGCCGCCAGCTCGGTGCGGAGATGGTTGGCCGCCGTATAGGTGATGCCGACCGGCGTGTTCAGCTCATGGGCGATGCCCGCCACCATCCCGCCGAGGGAGGCCAGCTTCTCCGCCTCGATCAGGCTGGTCTGGGCGGCGCGAAGACCTGCCAGCGCCTGCTCCGCCTCCTGCCGGGCGGCCGCCGCCTCCTCCGCCTGGCGCACGCGCTCGGTGATGTCGGTGTAGATGGAAACCCAGCCCACCCCCGGCACATCGGCGCGGCGGAATTCCACCACCGATCCGTCGGCGGCATTGCGGAAGGTGCCCACCGTCTCCCCCGTTTCCCCATCGGGGCGGCCGCCGGGGGCGAAGCGCAGGGCTTGCCAGCCCACCATCGCCTCCATCTCCTCCTCCCCCGGGCGCTCCCCCGGGCGGCGGGAGGCCTGGCTGCGGATCAAGGTGGCAAGACAGGGGGTGGCGGCGATCTGGTCGGGGGTGAAGGCGGCTGCATCGATCCGCACATGGTCGTAATCGCCCCGGCGGGCCTGGAAGCGGAAGGTTTCCCGCGCATTGCCGTGGGCGCGGATGATCTCGTCCGTCGCCCCGCCGATCGCCGCGTAGCGCCGGTTCCAGATCAGGTAGTTCAGATCCTCGTCCATCATCATGAAGCCGCCGGGGATGGCCTCCACCGCGGCGGACAGGCGGGCGGCGTTCTGCTCCGCGATCGCCTTGGTCTGCTCCAGAGCCGCCTGGGCGTCCTTCAGGTCGGTGATGTCGGAATAGGCGGTGACGATGGCCCCGCCCGGCAGATCACCGCCGGGGGTGGCGGGGATGCGCTCCTCCACCCGGCGGAACCAGCGCCCACCAATCACCAGCTCATCCTGGCGGCGCCCGACCAGGGCCCGGCGCTCCGCCATGCGGTGGGACAGCAGATCGTCGATATCCGCCGTGCCGGTGAGCTGGGTCAGCAGCCCCTGGGTCAGGGCCATGCGGGCCAGATGCTCGAATGGCCAGCCCTGGATCGCATCCGGTCCGGGGGAGCTGGAGAACAGGCGATGGTAGCGGGGGTTGGAGAAGATGACCCTGTCCGCCCCGTCGCATACCAGCAGCGCGTCGGAGAACCCTTCGAAGGAGCGGCGGAGCACCGCCATCTCCCGGTCCTGTTCCCGGCGGTCGGCATGCCGTCGGCCATTGTCGCCGGCAGCGGCGACAAGCGGCCCGCCGGTCGGCCCGGCGGGCTGCGATGACCCGGGTGCGCTGGTCCCCTGCTCCCTGCCCAAATCTCCCCCCGGCTGAGGACGGGCGGCGCAAGGCCCGCCCCTTTTGTACAGCATTCATTCGGGGTTAACCGCACCACCGGTACCAAGTCAATGGTGCCAGCCGAAACCTAACCGTCTAGACACGCGGCAGGGCGGCGAGCGGGCCGTCGGAAGGACGGAAATCGGTCCGATCGGCCCCCGGTTCGGGTGCGGCGAAGCGACAAGCGCGCGCGGGGGCCCCAAGTTCCGCAACCGACCTTCGCCTGTACGGTCAAGCCGATACTTCAGCGGGAACAGGAAAAACACTTTCTCAATTGTGGAAGTTCTGCGGGAAAACAATAGCGCACCTGCGGGATTTTGTGTCATTCGCGCCACAGCCGCATCAAAGTCGCTTCGGGGCCCGCAAAACTGCTATGGGACTGTCACAAATCCGTAACCGAGTTGGGTAATATGGGCGCGCCGAACAGTCCATCCTTTTGAGGGCTCCCATGCTCCACCGCACCTCCCGCCGCGGCGGCCGTTCCCTGGCTGCTGCGCTTCGCCTTGGTACCTGCGCCCTGGCGATCAGCGCCGCCTCCGTCGCGACTACGCCGGTTTTCGCACAGTCGACCACGTCCTCCATGACCGGTCTCGTGCTGCTTCCCAATGGGGAGCCTGCGGCCGGCGCTCTGGTTGAGATCCTCCACACCCCGTCCGGTACGCGGAACGTGGCCAGCGTGAATGCGCAGGGCCGTTTCAACGCGTCCGGCCTGCGCGTCGGCGGTCCCTACACGGTGTCCTTCACCGGCCCGGGCATCCCGCGCAACGTCGTCGAGAACGTGTTCATCAACTTGGGTGAACCCTTCGCCATCGACCTGGTCCTGCAGAATGCCGCCGCGGGCCAGGCAGAGCAGATGGAGGAAATCGTCGTCACCGGTGAGCGGATCACCGACCAGCTGGCGATCGGCGGCGGCCGCAGCTTTGATGCCGAAGCCATCCGGAACACGCCGACCATCAGCCGCAGCATCGCCGACATCGTCCGCCGCGATCCGAAGATCTTCATCGACCGGTCGAACGGCGATGCCATCTCCATCGCCGGCACCAACAACCGCTTCAACAGCCTGACCGTCGACGGCGTGAAGCAGAACGATGATTTCGGCCTGAACGCCAGCGGCTTCGCCACCCAGCGGTCGCCGATCTCGCTGGATGCGCTGGAAGCCGTGTCGGTCCAGACCGCGCCCTTCAGCGTGGAGTATTCCGGCTTCCAGGGTGGCAACATCAACATCGTGACCAAGTCGGGCACGAACGAGTTCAGCGGCTCCGCCTTCTACCTCTACGGTGACGACAGCCTCGCCGGTGACCGTTCCGGCGACCGTCCGATCAACATCACCTTCGAAGAAAAGACCTGGGGTGCCACCCTCGGCGGCCCGATCATCCGGGACAAGCTGTTCTTCTTCGCCAGCTACGAGAATTTCGACCGTACGGCCCCGGTGTCCACCGGCCCCCGTGGCTCGGGCTTCCCGAACGAGACGAGCAACGTCACATTGGCCGAGTACAATCAGGTCCTGTCCGTGATGCGGACGGTCTACGGATACGATCCGCTGGATCTGGAGAGCAATCTCCAGGAGAAGGACGAGAAGATCCTCGGCAAGATCGACTGGAACGTGAACGACAATCACCGCGTGTCGTTGTCGTACCAGCGCACGGACGGCAACCAGGTCGAGCAGACGGGTGCGGGCACCACTTCCGTGTCGGCTCCGTCCCACTGGTATGACCGCGCCATTCTGCTGGAGCAGTACACGGGCCAGCTGTTCTCCGACTGGACGGATGAATTCTCGACCGAGCTGAAGATCGCCCGCAAGGAGGTCGAAACCCGCCAGGATCCGCTGGCCGGCCTGAATTTCGCGCGCATCGGCGTCCGGACTCCCAGCGGCGGTTTCGTCAACCTGGGCCCGGATATCTCCCGCCACGCCAACTTCCTGACCAACGATCTGAACCAGGTCAAGCTGAAGGGCGACTATCAGCTGGGCGACCACACGATCACAGTCGGTTACGAGCGGGAAGAGCTGGATATCTTCAACCTGTTCATCCAGCGCGCCCTGGGCGACTATGATTTCGACAGCATCACCGACCTGCAGAACCGCCGCGCCCAGCGGTTCCGCTACAGCAATGCCACAACCAACAACACGAGCGACGGCGCTGCCAGCTTCGGCTACAATGTCGACTCGTTCTACATCCAGGATGAGTGGCAGGTGACCCCGGACCTGCGCGTTTCCGCGGGCCTCCGGTATGAGACCTACTCCTCCGACGACCGTCCGCCGGTCAACCAGAACTTCGTGAACCGGTATGGCTTCGCCAATACCGAATCCTATGATGGCCGCGACCTGTGGCAGCCCCGCCTGGGCTTCGAGTATGATGTCACCGACCGGACCAAGGTCCGCGGCGGCGTCGGCATCTTTGGCGGCGGCACGCCCAACGTCTGGATTTCCAACAGCTACAGTAACGACGGCATCAGCGTCGTCAGCCAGGATTACCAGCGGGCCAATGCCACGCTGCCGTCTCCGGTGGTCCCCGGCACGACCTTCGCCGTCCTCGACAACGTCACCGGCCGGATCCCGGCTGCTGTCCTGACCCGCAACTCCCAGCTGGCGGGTGACGGTACGGTCAACGCGATCGACCCGGATTTCGAGATGCCGTCCACCTGGCGGTACCTGCTGGCGGTGGACCATTCCGCCGACCTGGGCTTCCTGGGTGATGACTGGCGCTTCACCGTTGAAGCGCAATA
Source organism: Pseudomonadota bacterium (assembly GCA_046045995.1). Taxonomy (GTDB): domain Bacteria; phylum Pseudomonadota; class Alphaproteobacteria; order Azospirillales; family Azospirillaceae; genus Indioceanicola. Next base: position 13,758 of record JBJOKR010000011.1, read on the forward strand.
CAGCGAAGTGCGTGACGCCGTGCTGTGGCAGGACCTGCGCCTGGTCCAGTCTGGCACCGCCCCCGACGGTCGCCCGATCTACACGGCCCGCCCGGGCCGCAGCTTCAACGACCTGCTCCTGACCAACACGAGCGAGGGTGACAGCCTGGTGCTGACCTTCGACGTGTCGAAGGACTGGGAGACGGATTTCGGCGATTTCGGGATCACGGGCGCCTATGCTTGGCAGGACTCCAACGACGTCAACCCGGGCACCAGCTCGGTGGCGTTCTCCAACTGGCAGAACGTGGCGGTCACCGATCCGAACAATCCGGACGTCGCGACCTCCAACTACGAGATCAAGCACCGCTTCACCTGGACAGCGACCTGGAGCCGGGAGTTCATGGACGGCTTCGCCACCAGCTTCACGCTGCTGGGTGAACACCGCTCCGGTCTGCCGTACAGCCTGGTCTTCGCCGGTGGTACGGGTGCCAGCCTCTCCGGCGCCTTCGGTGACGAAGGTCAGCGGTCCCGCCAGCTGTTCTATGTGCCGCGGGACTGCAACGACGTCGTCCTGACCGGCGGCCTGACCTGCGACGGCCTGAACGCCTTCATCTCCCGGAACGATCTGGAACAGTACCGCGGCCAGATCACCCCGCGTAACGCCTTCCGCAGCGACTGGGTCCACACCGTCGACCTGAACTTCCGCCAGGAGATTCCGAGCTTCCTGGAAGGGCATCGCGCTTCCTTCACCCTGGATGTCCTGAACTTCACCAACCTGCTGAACAACGACTGGGGCCGGATCGAGCAGGTCCAGTTCCCGTACGCGGTCGGTGTCGCCCGTGCCAACCTGGGTGCGGACGGCCGCTACATCTACCGACCGGCCTCCGGCACGGATTTCACCAATCCGACGCAGTCGATTGACGCCCGCGCCATCCCCAGCGCCATCTGGCGCATCCAGGTTGGCGTACGCTACGAGTTCTGATCCGGACAGGGTCCAGGATACCCGACGGAAGGGGGCGGTGCTTCGGCACCGCCCCTTTTCGTTTGCAGCACCGCTGGCGCGCGGACAGGGCACACCGAACGTCCGCCTTCACGCGGCCCCGGACCCGGACCCTTCACATGAAGCTGTACGGGTCGATATCCACCTGGACCCGCACCTGCGGCGGGACATCCACGCGGGATAGCCAGTCGGCGACCACGGGCTGAAGCGCCACACCCTTGGGGCCTTGCAGCAGCAGGCGCCGGCGGTGGCGGCCGCGCAGGATGGAGAGGGGGGCGGGGGCGGGGCCCAGCACCGTCAACTCCGGCCGGTCGCGGGGGGCGGTGCGGCCCAGGCGGAGCGCCACCTGGTCCACCAGCCGGTCATCCTCCCCCGACACGATCAGGGCGGCCAGGCGGCCATAGGGCGGCATGCCGGTCTGGATCCGCCCCTCCTTCTCCTGTTCCAGGAAGGCGTCGCGGTCATGGGCGGCCAGCGCCTCCATCACCGGATGGTTCGGCATATGGGTCTGAAGCAGGACCCGGCCCGGCCGGCTTTCGCGCCCCGCCCGCCCCGCCACCTGATGCAGCAGCTGGAAGGTCCGTTCGGACGCGCGCAGATCCCCGCCCGACAGGCCCAGATCCGCATCCACCACCCCGACCAGGGTCAGCAGGGGGAAATGGTGGCCCTTGGCCATCACCTGGGTCCCGATCAGCAGGTCCACGTCCCGGGCCTTCACCCGGTCGATCACGTCCTGGATGGCGCGGGGGCCGATCAGGGTGTCCGATGTCATCATCGCCACCCGCGCGTCGGGCCAGAGCATCGCCACCTCCTCCGCCACCCGCTCCACCCCCGGGCCGCAGGCGACGAAACTGTCCTCCGCCCCGCAATTCTCACATGAGTCCGGGGATTTGGCGGTATAGCCGCAGTGATGGCATTGCAGCCGCCGGGTCAGCTTGTGTTCCACCAGCCAGGCGGTGCAGTTGGGGCATTGCAGCCGGTGGCCACAGGCGCGGCACAGGGTCAGCGGCGCATAACCCCGGCGGTTCAGGAACAGCATCCCCTGTTCCCCCGCCAGCATGGTTTCCGCCAAGGCCTGGCGCAGCACGGGCGACAGCCACTGGCCCCGGGGTGGGGCGGAATCGGGGCGGCGCAGGTCGATGCAGGCCACCTCCGGCAAGGTGGCCCCGCCATGGCGCGACGGCAGGTCGATCCGGGCATAGCGCCCGCTTTCCGCATTCACCAGGGTTTCCAGCGCCGGGGTGGCGCTGACCAGCACGGCCGGGATGCGTCCCAGATGGGCCCGCGCCACGGCCATGTCCCGGGCGTGGTAGATCACCCCCTCCTCCTGCTTGAAGGCGGGCTCGTGCTCCTCATCCACGATGATCAGCCCCAGCGCCGGATAGGGCAGGAACAGGGCGGATCGGGCCCCCACCACCACCCGCGCCTCCCCCGTCGCCACGGCGCGCCAGGTGGTGCGGCGGACCAGGCCGGTCAGGTCGGAATGCCATTCCGCCGGCCGGGCGCCGAACCGGGCCTGGAACCGGTCCAGCCATTGGGCGCTCAGCGCGATCTCCGGCAACAGGACCAGCACCTGCCGCCCGGCGCGCAGGGCCGCCGCGACCGCTTCGAAATATACCTCCGTCTTGCCGGACCCGGTCACCCCGTCCAGCAAGGTGCAGGAGTAACCGCCGGCTGCCACCTTGCCCGCCAGGTCATCCGCCGCCTCCCGCTGGAAGGGGGACAGGATTGGGCCCGGCAGGGTCCCGTCCGGTGCGGCGAAGCGGCCCAGCGGGCGCATGGGTACCGGCAGCAGCACGCCCGCATCGGCCATGGCCCGGATCACCGCCGGGCCGCACCCGGCCTCATTCGCGATCTCCGCCGCCGGGCGGGGCGGGCCGTCGGCCAGCAGGTCCAGCACCGTCTTCCGGGCCGGTGTCAGCTTGAAGCCCGGGGGAAGGTCGCCCTCCGCCCGGGTGTAGCCGGTGACCGCCCGCGGGTCCTCCAGCGCTGCCGACACGCTGACCGCCATGCGCAGGACATTGCCGGGCAGGCTCATGGTATAGCCCGCGACCCAGTCGACGAAGCGGCGCCCCACCTCTGGCATCGGCGGCAGGTCGAAGCGGCGCAGCACCGGCTTCAGTTTCGCATCCGGAACAACCCCGTCCCCGCCGCCCGCGGCCGGTTCACCCCAGACCACGCCGAAGACACGGCGGGGGCCCAGCGGCACCTCCACATAATCCCCCGGCGCCAGGGACATTCCCGGGGAGACGCGGTAATCGAAGGGTTCCGGGAACGGCAGGGGCAGGGCCACGGGCACGCGCAAGGCGGGGCGGGCGGCGGCCCCGCGCCGGCCCTGCGCGTCCCCCGCCTGCCCGTCCTCCTCCGCCGTCAGGCGGAAGCCCTCCGGCCCCGTGCCCCCCACCTGCGATCCCCGTGCCCGTTACGTTCCCCAGCCTTGGGCCCATGCCCTGGGATAGCAGAGATCGGGGGCGGCACGCCAGCACGGGCCAGAACCCGCTTGCCCTTTGCGGTCATTGCCCCATCATTCATGCCGCCCGCCACCGCCACCCATCGATGGCACGGACGGGGCGAACCGGACCAGGGAGACAGGGACATGATGAAGGGCCTGAGGGACACCACCGCCATCCGCCTGCACGGGGCCGGCTGCGCCTGTGCCGGGGCGACCGACCGGCGGGATTTCCTGGCCCGGACCCTGGGCTGCGCCGGGTTCATCGGCATGGCGCTGGCAGGCCTTCCCACCGGCAGCGGCAAGGCCCTGGCGGCGGAGGGGGCGACCCCGGCCGCCGGCAGCACCGTCGCCACCGCCCCCTTCGCCCGGGTGGAGAAGATCACCGACGGGGTCTGGTCCGTCATCTCCACCCCCTGGGCCGATCCGAACAATGTGCAGCGCCAGACCCTGTCCAATGGCGGCATCATCGCCGGCAAGGACGGGGTGATGGTGGTGGAGGGGTTCAACCAGCCCGACGGGGCGGCCTGGGTCTCCGACATGGCGCAGCAATTGACCGGGCGGCGGCCGACCCATGTGGTGGTCACCCATTTCCACGCCGACCATACGGGCGGGCTGGCAGGGTATCGCCGCGGGGCGGAAGGGCCCGACATCGTCGCCACCCGCATCACCCGCGACCTGACGCTGGAGCGCAACACCACCCCCACCCCCCCGAAGGAGGGGGAGCCGGCGCCCGACCTGTCCCCCACCCGCAGCCAGGTGGTGACACCCAACCGCATCATGACCGACCCGGCCAGGACCGTGCGGGTGGACCTGGGCGGCCGCGTGGTCAATCTGGTGCCCCGTGGTGGCCATACCGCCAGCGACGTGACCATCGAGTTGGAGGATCCGCGGGTGATCTTCACCGGCGATCTGGTGTTCAACAAGATGTTCCCCTTCTACGGGGACAGCACCCCGTCCAAGTGGAACGCCACGAACGAGGTGCTGCTGGCCGAGGCGGGAGCGCTCTATGTCCCCGGCCACGGCAACATGGCCCGCAAGCCGGAGATGGACACCTACCGGGAGCTGCTGGCCCTGGTGGGGGAGGCCGCCCGCGCCGGCCACAAGGCGGGAAAGACCGCCGAGCAGGCGGCGGCGGAATTCAAGATCCCCGACCGCCTGGGCGAATGGTTCCTGTTCAACCCCCGCGTCTTCGTCTTCGCCTTCGACGCCTGGTACCGCGAGCTGAACGCCTGAGCGGGGGTGAACCACCCCGGGATTGCCGGAGGCTCCACTCATTGAGAGGATGGGGCCATGACGAAGAGCAAGAAGCAATCGCCGTATTCGGCTGAGTTCCGCGAACGTGCGATCCGGATGGCGCGCGAGCACCGCAGCGAGCATGCGTCCCAATGGGCGGCGGTAGAGTCGATCGCGGCCAAGATTGGATGCACGGCGCAGACGCTGCGGAACTGGATGAACAAGGCGGAGGTGGACCGAGGCTTGAAGGCCGGGGTTCCGACGGAGATCGCCGATCGGATGAAGGCTCTGGGACGCGAGGTCCGGGAGCTGCGCCAGGCCAATGAGATTTTGAAGAAGGCCAGCGCGTATTTTGCCCAGGCGGAGCTCGACCGCCCGTGGCGCAAGTGATCGCCTTCATGGAGGGCCATCACGGACAGTTCGGGGTCGAGCCGATGTGCACGGTGTTGCAGATCGCCCCGAGCACCTGGCACGCCCACGCCCGCGCCCACGCCGCTGCCAAGGCCGATCCGCACAAGCGTTCGAAGCGGGCGAGGTCGGACGATGCGCTGGCCCGCAAGATCCAGCAGGTCTTCGACGACAATTTCGGCGTCCATGGTGTGCGCAAGGTCTGCGGCAGTTACAGCGGGATGGCGAAGATGTCGCCCGCTGCGCTGTGGCGCGGCTGATGGAAGCCATGGGCCTGAAAGGTGTGATCCGGGGAAGGCCAGTGAAAACAACCATCCAGGACAAGAAGCAGCCGTGCCCGTTTGACAGGGTCAATCGCGAGTTCAAAGCCGACAGACCAAACAAGCTCTGGGTGGCCGATTTTACTTACGTACGCACGTGGCAGGGCTTCATCTACGTGGCATTCGTCATCGATGTGTCCGCCCGGTGCATTGTCGGGTGGAAGGCAAGTCGCACAGCACACGCGCAGTTCGTTGCGGCTGAAACCGGAAGCGCGGATCAGCCGGGATGCCGGGGCGCTGGGCTCAGTCCCGGATCGGGGGCAGGGTCGGGCCCCTGGTCGGGGCTTCACCATCGCCCACCGCCTCCCGCGCGCCTTGGCGGTAGGCTTCACAGACCGCTTCGATCGCAGCACCCAGGGAGATGAAGACACCACCATCGCCCCGCCGCTCCAGGATGTCACGGTCGCCGTTGAGGCGGAGCAGCAGGTCCTTGGCCACGGCCGGCGTCATGAGGGCATCCCGGCGGGCGGCTGGAAACCGTTGGCTTTCTGGGTCAGGGCCTTGTGGGTCTTGACCTCCAGGTCATGCTCCACCCGCAGCCGGGCATAGGAGTCCGCGTCCCCCACCGCGGCACGCAGCGCAAGGCTGAGCGCCTCCAGCCGGGCCATGGACGCATCAAGCCGGGTCTGCAGGTCCGGGCCGACCCGGCGCCCGGACAGGAAGTCGGAGACGGGGGCGGAGACCGGGGGAGTGCCCGCGACGGCAGGCGCAGCGATGGCCACCGCGCCGGGGCCGAAAACCGCGACCGGGAGGGCGAGGGCCAGAAGCAGCACGCGACCCGCAGCGGGAGAGAGACGGGCAGCGGGGGGAAGACGGGCATGGAGTGTCATGGGCTTGCATCCTTCTTGTGGGGATCGGTCCGTCCGATCCATCCGGGGGTGGGGCGGGGTCGCCCCCCCCGGGAACCGGTCATCCCGGTTCGTGGGAAGCGGATCTAAGGAAGGCGGAGCTGGCTTTCACGCACCACCCGCTCCTGCCCCCCCGCCAAGGCCTTCACCCGGTATTGCATCTCCCGCCCGTCGGAGGGGAGGAATCGCGTCACCTCCACAAGGCCGAGAGTGGTTGCCGATCCCTTGCGCACGGGCGCGAACACATTCATCCGCTCCGGCACGAAGACCAGACTGTCACCCAATTTGAACCTGTGGCTCTGCACGGTATCCTCCTGTTTTCGATTTACGACCTCGGGCACGCGGGGCTCGGGCACACGGGGCTCGTGCACGCGGGGCCCGCGGTCACTTGCTGGGGGCGGGGATCGCGGACACGATCGGGGTGGTGACGTCCGCAGGCCGCGGAACCGGATGGCCACCACCCGCCAGGGACCACCCCCCATCAAAGCCGACACCCGTGAGGGACCCCTTGCCCCGACCAGCGGATCCGGCCAGCCAGTCCTCCCTTGCCATGTCCCCCTGCCACGGCCACGGGCCCCTGCCACAGGCCGGAAAAATGGGGTCGGCAAAACGGGCGTGGAAACGGGCACATGGAAACACAGGAAGTCATCGGACCAGGATCGGGCAAATCCAGATGGGGCGGGGCACGCTGCTGCTGTGCCGGACACCCCCGTTTCCGCTGATCTTCAGGCGCTGCATTCTTTGCCCGATATAAATGGGGATTTGTGGGACGAAGGTCAAAGACAATTCCGATTCCTTTGGTTGGTACCATCTGCATTGGCACCGACAGGAGAAGGATTTCCGAGTGCCGGGGCCGTTTTGCCCCCCGATTTGTCGCCACCCGTTCATCGACAGAATATTTGACTTGCCGACCCTTCGCGGAACCGGCCTTCTATGAGAGGGGAACCCAGGGAGCGTCGAGAGGTCCGCCGGCACCGTGTCACCGGAAGGGCCCGTAGGGCGCAGCGCAGCGGAGTGGACGATGGCGGCGTATGCGATGAGACTGCGGCCCCTGCTGGAGGCGGTCGGGGTGGAAGGGTTGGACGAGACGCCCTATCTGGCCCCGGCCTTTCTGGAGCGGGACGATCTGGCCGACCGCAGGGCGCGGCTGGCGGATATGGTGGCCACGGCCATCGTGCCCCGGCTCATCGTCCTGCACCGGGAGGTCATCGCCGGGCCCGATACCGGGGATAGCCCCGCCGAGTCGGATATCCGGGAATTGGCCCGTCTGGTCCTAAGCCCGGATCTGGCCGCGGCGGCGGCCTATGTCACCCTGATGCGTCAAAAGGGCCTGTCGATGGACGCCCTGTTCGTCGGGCTGCTGGAACCGGCGGCGCGGTACCTGGGCACGCTATGGGAGAACGACGCCTGCGACTTCGTCGATGTCACGCTGGGGCTGGGGCGGCTGCAGAAGCTGCTGGCGGTTTTCAACTGCACCCACACGCTTCCAGCGCTGGACCAGCGGCGGCGGGTTCTTCTGGCGGCCATGCCGGACGACCCCCATTCCTTCGGGCTGAAGATGGTGGAGAAGTTCCTGACTGCCAGCGCCTGGACCGTGGAGGTGAGCACCGGCGCCCCGCTGGAGACGCTGGTGGAGACGGTCGAAGCCCGCTGGTTCGCGGTGATCGGATTGACGCTGGGGTCCGACAGGCACCTGGAGGCCCTGTGCGCGGCCATTCCCGTGCTGCGGGCGCGGTCGTGCAATCCCGCTGTCAAGATCATGGTGGGGGGTGGGTTGATCACCGCCCACCCTGACCTGGCCCGCACCCTGGGGGCGGACGGGATGGCCGCCGATGCCCCGACCGCGGTGCTGGTGGCCCAGCGCCTGTTCGATCTGGGTGCGGGCATGGACTGGCCGGAGCCGCCGATGCCCCTGCCGCCAGCGGCAGCGGCCGGGGCGGATCGGCACGCCGACCGCTAGGCGACCGGGCACCCCCGGCTGTTCCGGGGCGACAGTGGCGGCGACTGCGGCGGCGACTGCGGCGGCGATTGCGGCGGCGATTGCGGCGGCGGGGCAATGGGGGTGCGGGCATTGGAAGGGCCGCCGGATCGCCCAAATGGCTGATCCGGGCCGCCGGCCTGTTGGATGAAAGGGCCGACGATCCGCGTGAGGAGAAAAGTCATGTGCGCAGCGCCTCTCCCTTCGGCCGCGTCCTCCCCCGCCTCCCCTGCCCCTTCAAATGCCGGCAGATCGCCTGCCAGCAGACCCCATGCCGGTGATTCCCCGCGCGCCACGAGGCACCCCGCCGACGCCCGGCCCAAGGATCCCGGTGAGGTCGGGCTGCACCGTCGCGTCCGCATCGCCAACCGCGCCTTCGGGGTCTTCGTGACCGTCTGCTCTGCCGCGATCCTGTATGAACCGGTCACCGCCGTCGTGGGCACGTCCCTGGACCTGGACGGGGGCTGGGTCCGGAATGCGGCCAGCACGGGGGCGCTTGCCCTGGCGGGCGGGGCCTTCCTCAGCCTGTACATCGCCTTCTGCAACGCTGTGGAGGATCCACGATGACGGGATGTCGGCCCCTGCCCGCCCCATCCCTCCCCCCAATGTTCAATGGCTCACATTCAGGGTTACTGATATCTTGCGGCGCGAACCGGGAGGGGGCCGAAACCTGAAATCCCTGACTTCGGAACATCAGAGATGCCGATGGCCGGATGCCATCGGATCTGCGCAGGAAGGGATGGTGCATCGTTGGCACAACGGAGCATAAGCCCGTCCGGACATCCGACGGTGATCGCAGTCGTCGGCGCATCCGCCGGCGGTCTGGAGGCCCTGCAGAGCCTTTTCGCCGGCATGCCGGTGGGGATCGACATCGCCTTCCTGGTTGTCCAGCATCGCCTTCCGGGACATGAAAGCCTTCTTGTCGATCTGATCGCCCGCCGCACGGGCCTGCCCGTGTGCGAGGGGGCGGACGGGATGGTCCTGTCGCCGGGGCAGGTGGTGCTGGCCCCCGCAGGGCAACCGACCTGGATCGAAAACGGGCACCTGCGCATTGCCGCAGAACCGGAACGGGATCGGATAGCACTTCCGATCGACCGTATCCTGCGGTCGCTGGCGGAAAGCTGCGGGGAGGCCGGGATCGCCGTGATCCTGTCCGGTGCCGGTCATGACGGGGCCCTGGGGGTCCGTGCCGTGAAGGAGGCGGGCGGCCTGATCATCGCCCAGGAACCGGGCACAGCCGGCATGGACCTGATGCCGCGCGCCGCCATCGATACCGGCTGCGTCGATCTGATCCTCCCGCCCGATCGGATCGGGGCGGCCCTCCTGGACTACGTCGCACACCCTTATATGGCGGGCGGGGCGGAGGAGGGTTCGGGCAATGCGGAGACCCAGCGCATCCTGGACCAGATCGTGGCCCTGCTGCTCACCAAGACCCGGATATCCTTCCGCGACTACAAGCGTCGGACCATGGCGCGGCGGATCGAGCGCCGGATGGGGATCTGCCGCATCGCGACGATGTCGGCCTATCTCCATCACCTGCGCACATCCCCGGGGGAGCCGGAGGCGCTGGTCCAGGATCTGCTGATCAGTGTGACCCGCTTCTTCCGGGACCAGGCGTCGTTCGATGCCCTTCGCCAGAGCGTGATCGAACCGCTGGTGGCCAGCCATGACCGGAACACGCCGATCCGGGTCTGGGTCCCGGGCTGCGCCACGGGGGAGGAGGCGTATTCCATCGCCATGCTGCTGACCGATGCCGGGGCAGGGGCGGCCGACGGGCCGGACTTCAAGATCTTCGCGTCGGACATCGACGAACGGGCTTTGGACTTGGCGCGGGCCGGCCGGTATCCCGACACCAGTGCGGCCGACCTGCCGCCGGGCTTTCTGGACCGGTATGTCGAGCATGAGTCCGGCGGCATCCGGGTCATCGACCAGCTCCGCTCCCACATGGTCTTCGCCCGCCAGGACCTTCTTGCCGATCCGCCCTTTTCGCAGCTTGACCTGATCAGTTGCCGCAATCTGCTGATCTACGCGGAGCCGGAGGCGCAGAAGCGGCTGATCCCGCTGTTCCATTTCACCTTGAACCATGACGGCTTCCTGTTCCTGGGCAGCGCGGAGACGACGGCAGGGCGCGGCGACCTGTTCGATCCGGTTTCGGCGAAGCATCGGATCTTCCGCCGCCTGGGCGGGCAGCGGGGCCGCACCCTTCCGCCCGGCAACCCCGCCGGAGAGATCATGGGGCCCGCACGGATGGAGCGCCTGATGGCGGAACCGGCCCGGCATGGCCCGGAGATGATGCGCCAGGCCCTGATGGCCGAATTCGTGCCGCCATCCGTCCTGGTCGACAGCAAGGGGCTGATCCGGTTCATCCACGGCAATCTCCAGGACATCCTGGTGATCCCCCCGGGGGAGCCGCGGATCGACCTGTTGGCGATGGCAAGCGGCGACCTGCGCGTCCAGTTGCGCGATGCCTTGCGCAAGGCATCGGCGGAAAGGCGGAAGATCGTCGTCGGGGATGTGCGGCCCGGCCGGGACAGCACGGCGGGCAGCCTCCGCCTGTCCATCATCCCGATCCAGACGGGCCGCCGCCTTCCGGAGCCGCATTTCGTTGTCATCTTCCAGCCCGAGGGGCGGGCGGCCGACCCGCAGCCGGTCCCTGCGGACCAGGAACCCCTGGTCGCGCGGCTGGAACATGAGCTGGAGATGACGCGGGCAGATCTGGAAAGCACGATCCAGGAACTGGAAAGTTCCAACGAGGCACTGCTGACCGCCAATGAAGAGATCACCACGATCAATGAGGAGATGCAGTCCACCAACGAGGAGTTGGAGACGTCGAAGGAGGAGCTGCAATCCCTCAATGAGGAGCTGAGCACCGTCAACGCCCAGCTCCAGGAGAAGATCGAGGAGCTGGAGGCGACCAGCAACGATCTGACCAATCTGCTGAACAGCACCGCCATTCCCACCGTGTTCCTGGACAGCGAACGGCGGATACGGCGGTTCACCCCGGCCGCGGTCAAGCTGTTCACCCTGATCCCCGGGGATATCGGCCGTCCCTTCACCGATGTGAGCCGCCGGTTCGACGACCCGACATTGCTGACCGATGTCGATGCCGTCCTGGACAGGCTGCACCCCGCGGAGGCCCAGGTGGAGGCCACCGACGGCGCGGTGCTTCTGCGCCGAATCCTTCCCTACCGGACCCAGCAGAACCGGATTGAGGGGGTGGTGGTCACCTTCACCGATGTGACCGCATCGATCCGGGCGAACCAGCAGGTCGCCGCCCGCGCCCGCCAGCAGACAATCGTCGCCGACTTGAGCCAGCGGGCGCTGGCCGGCATCCCCGCCCCCGACCTGTATGCGGAGACGGCGGCGGCTGTGGCCACGGTGCTGGAGGTGGACAGCGCCGCGATCCTGAAGGCGGGACGGGACGGGCGGATTCGACGGGTGGCCCAGGCGGGGACGCGCTCGGCCGATCTGGCATGCAGGGACGTGACCGCCGACCCCCTGAGCGACATCGGCCAGGCCGTGGCCACCCGGTTGGCGGTGCGGGTCGGCGATTTCCTGAATGAACCCAGCCTGCGCCCCGCCGCCGACCATGACCGGATCGGCAGCCGCAGCTCGGTCGTCATCCCCTTCTCCGGCCCGCCGCCCACCCTGCTGGCCGTCCACGACCGCCGCCCCGACCGGTTCGGGGACGATGACCAGAACTTCCTCCTGTCGATCGCGAACATGCTGGGGCTGGCGATGGAACGGGAACGGGCGGAGCAGGAGACCCGATCCGCCCGCGATCTGGCCCAGGATGTGATCGACACCCAACGCCTGCCCTCCCTGCTGCTGAACGAGGCGGGGGAGATCGTGTCGGCGAACGCGGCCTATCATCTGCGGTTCGGAACCGTGGCGGAGACGGTGATCCACCGCCGCCCGGCGGATACCTGCCCCGAGCTGTGGCAGGGCCCACGCCTGGCCGATGCCATCCGGTCGGTCCAGAATGGCGGCCCGGCCGTTCTTGGGCTGGACATCACCCATGACCAGTCCGACGGGCGGAGCACCTGCTTCCAGGTGGATGTCCAACGGTTGGGCCGGACCCCGTCCATGATCGTGATCACGATCGACGACATCACGCTGACCCGCCTCGCCTCGGAGGAGCTGTCCCGGGCCAAGCGCGCGGCCGAACTGGCGTCCGCCGCGAAATCCCGCTTCCTGGCGGCGGCCAGCCATGATTTGCGCCAGCCCCTGCAGGGGGCGGTGCTGTTCCATTCCCTGGCGGTGCGGCGCAACGACAATGGGGAGGTGGCGAAGCACCTGGACCTCCTGGGCAGCACGCTGACCGTCCTTCAGGAGATGATGGAGACCTTGCTGGACATCTCCCGCCTGGATGCGGGTATCATCGACGCCCATGTTGAGCCGACATCGCTGGACCCCATCCTGGCCGATCTTGCCGCGGAATACGCCCCGCAGGCGCTTGCCGCCGGTCTGCGCCTGCGCTGCGTGCCATCGGGCCTGGCCGGGCTGACGGACCCCAAGCTGCTGAGCCGGATTCTGCGCAACCTGATCACCAATGCCCTGCGCTATACCGGCAAGGGCGGGATCGTCGTGGGCTGTCGGCGCCGGGGGGATGCGGTGCATCTCCAGGTCTGGGATTCGGGAAGCGGGATTCCGACCGACCAGTTGGAGGCGATCTTCGATGAATTCCACCAGGTCCAGAACGCCGCCCGGGAGCGGCAGCGGGGGCTGGGGTTGGGGTTGGCGATCGTCCGCCGCCTGTCCGATCTGCTGGGGCACCGGGTCCGGGTGCGGTCCGTGTTGGGACGGGGCAGTGTCTTCGAGGTGATCCTGCGCCGGGTGGCCGTCCCGGCGGCCCGATCATCCCCCCGTCCCGCCGCCCTGCCCATGCCGGCGATGGACGGACCAGAGCGGCCGCGCATCCTGGTGATCGAGGATGATCCCATCGTCCTGGACGCGATGACCCAGGCGTTGCTGGATGCCGGGCTGGACGTGCGCAGCGGGCAGGATCTGGAAACAGTCGCCGCCCGCATCGGAACAGAGGACGCCGGGTCCGTGCGCTGCATCCTCAGCGATTACATGCTGCCCGGCTCGCTCAGCGGGATCGAGGCGGTCGACCTGCTGCGCCAACGCGTTGGCCGGAACATCCCGGCCATCCTGCTGACCGGCGACACCTCACCGGAACGCCTTAAGGAAGCGCGGACCAGCGGGCTGGTTGTGATGCACAAGCCGGTGAAGCTGCCCGATCTGCTGTCCGCGATCCGGACCATCATGGCCCTGGCCCCGGGCCCACTCCCCGCCACCCCTGACCGGGTGACGGCGGAAGCGATGACAGACCATGACGGCCCAAACGCCGCCCCGGACAGATGAACGCAGGAGTACCCCCCTGACCAGCACCGCACCAAATCGCGCTGGCGCCCATTTCCCGCGGTACCGGCGGGAGGAGATGGTGGCCGATGGGCTTGTCCATGCCGCAGGGCTTCTTCTGGCGCCGCCAGCGGCCCTGTTGCTCCTGCATCGGGCATGGGGTGCGGGTGATCCCGGCCCCTCCCCGGTGGTCATGGCCGCCCTTTCGCTTTACGCGCTGGGCATGATCGGCATGCTCGCCGCCTCCGCGGCCTACAACCTTGCCCCCACGGGTGCTGTCAAGGCTTGGCTGCGGCGGCTGGACCATGCGCTGATCTTCGGGGCCATCGCCGGCACCTATACGCCCTTCCTGCTGCTGGGGGTGCCGGGACTCGCGGGAATGGCCCTGGTCATAGTGATGTGGGGGCTTGCCATCCTGGGAGCCACGCTGAAACTCCGCGGCCGGATGGGAAGACCCCGCCTGTCGACCGCGCTCTATCTCAGCCTGGGCTGGATCGGGGTCCCGGCCTTCCCGGTCCTGGCGACCACGCTGACGGGGGAGACATTGTGGATGGTCGGGGCGGGCGCCCTTCTGTACACCGTCGGGGCGGTGATCCACCTGATGGACCGGCTGCCGTTCCACAATGCGATCTGGCACGCCCTGGTCCTGGCGGCGGCCGCCTGCCACTACATCGCCATCCGGGACCAGTTCACCCCGGGCGCGTGATCACGGGCGATCGGACGGGGGGCGATCGGACGGGGGGCGATCGGACGGGGGGCGATCGGGCAAGCGCCCGTCGGACGGTGGGGGGACAGGCCCTGGCCCGGATGGACCGGCCACGCCGCCGCCCGCCAGAGGCGTCCCGGGCGGGCTGAATGGCCCGAACCAGACAGCCAGGAGAATGAGGACGCCGAACATCAGGGGAACGATCCAGACCGGGGTTATCTGGATGCCGCCGCGGCCACGCGGCGGGCTGGGATGCTGGTCGGCGACCGGTCCAACCCCGTCCGGCGAGGGGGCCGGCGAGGGGGCCGGCGAGGGGGCCGGCGAGGGGGTCGGCATACCCTGCGCCGCATCCGCCGCCAGGGCGGCCTCCAGCGCGTCCGGGGCGATCGGCACCGCTTGGCTGATGCCATGGTCCCCGTCCTGGCGGTAGATCATGGTGCGGATCCGGCGCCGGCTGGGGAAGGACAGGTCCTGAAGATCCTCCTCATCCGTTTCGACCTCATAGAGGCCGGGTGGCCAGGGGGTATCGAACCCGTCCAGCTGGAAGGGATGGCGGAAGGTCACGGTGGTGTGGATCGTATGGATGCCCATGGTCGTCTCCCGGTTGGGGCGGCGGAGTGATCCACCGGCGGTTCCGATCCCGGCACGGCGATGGGCCGTTCCGGGGGCAGTGTTTCGGCATCCGCCGGCGATGCCCCGGCGGTCACCCAGGCCAGCGCGGCCAGGGCCAGTGCGGCCGATGCCGCACCGGCGGTCAGGATACCCAGCTTCGCCGTGTCGACCAGGGCAGGATCGAAGCCCAGGGGCGCGATCAGGAAGCCCATGGTGAAGCCGATCCCCGTCAGCGGACTGGCGGCCGCCAGAAGGCGCCACGACAGACCGGGCGGCAGCGTCGCCAGCCCGAAGACCACGGCCGACACACCGAACAGGAGGATACCTGCCGGCTTACCCAGGAACAGCGCGATGAACACGCTTGTCCCGGGCCCATCCGTCCAAGCGTCCCCCGTGACCGTCACCCCGGCATTGGCCAGGGTGAACAGCGGAAGGATGATGAAGGCGACCCAGGGATGAAGCCCCATCTCCAACCGTTCCAGGGGGGATAACGCCTCCCGCGCGGCCGTTCCGGCCCGTTGCAGGTCCCGCCGCTCGGCCGTGTCCCCGCTCCAGCGGTCCCCGGGCGGTGTCGTCACGATACGCCCCAGGATCGCGCGCAGACGGCGGTCGCTGACCCAGCTCCGCGACGGCGTCATCAGACCCAGGATCAGCCCGGCCGCCGTCGGCCGCAATCCAGCCGTGTCCAGCGCCAGCCAGATCCCCATGCCCAGCCAGACATAGCAGCCCACCGACCGGATGCCCGATACGCGGAGCCCCACCACGATGAGCAGGCCGAGTGCCGCCAGGGCCAGCGGCCCCGCCGCCGGCGGTGTGCCGTAACCCACGATCAGGACCAGCATGGCCCCGATATCGTCGACGATGGCCAGGGCCAGCAGGAACAGGCGCAGGGGCGGCGGGGCGCGGTTGCCCAGTAGGCCCAGGCAGCCCAGCACGAAGGCCGTGTCCGTCGCCATCACCACCCCCCAGCCCGATGCCCCCGCCCCGCCGCTTTCCAGCAGCAGGAACAGGGCGGCGGGGACCAGCATGCCGCCGACCGCGGCGACGATCGGCAGGACCGCGACACGCCGGTCCCGCAGCTCCCCCAAGAGAAGGCCCCGCTTGAGCTCAAGCGTGATGACGAAGAAGAACAGGGTCATCAGCCCGTCATTGATCACCGTGCGAAGCGGCCGGGTCCATTCGATATCGCCCACCCGAAGCCCGACAGGCTGGACCCAGAGCGCGTGGTACGACCCGGCCAGGGGAGAGTTCGCAAGACCCAGGGCGATGACCGCGCACAGGAGAAGGGCCGCCCCGGCCAGCGCCTCGATCCGCAGGAACCGCGCCAATGGCGCCATGAGCGGGTCGGTCGGCCCCCGGGGAAGGCGGGCGAAGGGATCATCCATCCTGTCCGCTCCCGATCCGGTGTTGCCAGCCCTGCGGCATCGGCAGCAGGTCCGCATGATCATGCCGGCGGGCCGGTTCGACGGGCGGGCCGGAAGCAACGGCACGGCGCCGCAGGGGTTCCCCTTCGACCGCAGCCCCACGTCAGCCCAAGCCCCCACGTCAGTCGGAGCCGCGGCGCCGGCCAGATCGCGGCCGTCATGGGGAATGCCCGGCGTCACGCCCGCGGCGCGTCGATTGCCGTATATGAAAGGGGAACCGTGCATCGCCGTTCCAGGTTCGGCATCCCGGGTCCGGTCTCACAGCCGGTAAGCAGACGCCCCATGATCTGGGGCATGTGCCGACCGGTTGGGGGCCGACCCGATGGGGGCCGACCCGATGGGGGCCGGACCGGTGCCGCGTGCAGCGGCGAAGCCGACAAGCCTGCGCGCATCCTCGTCCCACAGCGCCAGCCTGGAGCAGCGGAAGCTGCCGGCAAGGGTCAGCCGGCCCAACCGGCCCAGCGCCTCATGCCCGTCCAGGCATTCCTGCAGGCGGTAATTGGGAATGCGGCTGTTCAGATGGTGGACATGGTGGAGCCCGACATTCCCGGTCAGCCATTGCAGCGGCCGTGGCAGGCAGTAATAGGAACTTCCGGCCAGGGCGGCACGGTGGAAATCCCAGCTTCCGGGGTCTTCCCACACGGCGCCCTCATGCTGGTGCTGTACGAAGAACAGCCATCCCCCGACCCAGGCTGCGACGGAGATGGTGGGCACGGCCACCAGCAGCACGGTGCCGACGCCGCCGACCACCCAGGCCAGGGCGGCGACAAGGACGACAAGGGCCAGGTTCAGCAGGCAGACCTCCCGCCAGGCCATCCGCCAGGGAAGGCCCATTCCACCGGGCAGGCGCTGAAGCACCAGGAAGTTCAGCGGCGATCCGACCAGGACAAGCAAAAGGGGATTCCGATATGCCCTGTAGATCAGGCGGCCCCAGCGCGACCGGGCGCGGTATTCGCGCACGGTCAATGTCAGGATGTCACCGGTGCCACGCTTGCCCAGGTTCCCCGTCGTCGCGTGGTGCAGGGCATGGGCCCGGCGCCAGCAGCCATAGGGTGTCACCGTCAGCAGGCTGAGGGCCTGACCCAACCGGTCATTGGCCGCCCGGGTCCGCAGGAAAGACCCATGGCCGCAATCGTGCTGGAAGATGAACAAGCGGACAAGCAGCCCGCCGGTCGGCACGCTCAGCAGCAGCAAGGGCCACCAGCCCCGGGAAACCCCCCACAGCATCAACGCCGCCAGGGCCAGGAAGGGCAGCAGGGTGTTGGCCAGCTGCGCCAAGGCCACGGCCGGCCGCGCGTCCTTATAGCGGAGGCAGTGCAGCGTGAGCTGCCCGACAAGGCCTGCCGGGGGATTGTCCCCCCCCCTGCGCCGTTATGCCAGCCGTCAGTGATCGTGACCGATCATGGACGGCTTCGTTTCCCTCAACCCCCGGGCGGACACTCCATGGCTTTGGCTTCGCCGCTTCCGCGGCGCAGCGGCGGCCGCCACCGAACCAACGGCCAGGATTCCTGACCGCTGGCATGCCACGGGCCGGCGCCGCGCCTTCCAGGGCACCACCATGTCGGGTCGGCTCATCGGTCACAACGCCCAAGGCGCCTGATCGCTTCGCATCCATGCTTCTTTCCATGCTTTCGGTCATGGCCCGCAGCGGCGCAGCCAGCATCGGTCCCGGCCGGAAGGGTCGTCACAGCGAACATACGCGACCCTGATGCGAAGCCCGGACGCCCGGCTCGACTGCACAGGGCCAACCCGCGTCACGGTGCCCGTGTTACGGTGCCTGTGTTACGGTGCCTGTGTTACGGTGCCGGACGGCTGGCAATGGCCCTGCGCGTGCCCGCGGCCCCGCCCGCGGCAGCGGCAACCGCGCCCAGGGCCAGGGCGATGAAGCCCCAGATGGCGGCGGAACTGGCGGCATCCGTCGTGACCTCGGCCGCTTGGCGGGCTTGCGTCTCTGCCGTCTGCAGGGCTTCGTCCACCTGGTCCTGGATCTGTTCCGCGGGAACGCCGGCGATGCGGGCCAGGATCTCCGTGGCCTGTTGCCGCGCCTGCGCCGCCTGGTCCCCACCCCGCAGGAAATCCGGTGCCAGGGCGGCGATTTCCTGCCTTGCCTGGGCCACCTGATCCGGGGTGGCGCTGGGGGCCACCCGGGCCACCAGGCGGTCGGCCTGACGGGTGATCTGATCGGCGGTGATGCCGCTGCCCTCCGCCGCCTGCTGGACCGCGCCCGAAGCACCCTGGACGCTGCCGGCCAGGGTGCTGAACGCGCCCCCGACCAGACCACCGACGGCGGATGTCACCAGGTAGAAGGTCAGCAGCAGCAGGAACGCCCAGGCCACCAGCCCATGCAGGATGCCATCCCCCCGCTGGCGCGTTCCAGCAAGGTGGGCTGCCGTATAGCCGCCCAGGAAGGTGGATACCAGCATGGCCGACACCCACCAGATCGCAGCGCCGATGCCGAGCGACGCCGCGGCGGGGGAGCCATCGGCCTGGGCCGGGTCGATGGTGGTCAGGCCGATGCCAATGCCAAGCAGGCTCAGCAGCAGATTGACGGCAAGGCCCAGCACCACACCGGCGAACACGGCCCCCCAGGAGACGCGCCGGGTGGGCTGAACGACCTCCACCCCCGCCCCGCCGATCGTCCCCGCCCCGCCGGCGGCCCCCGTTCCGCGGGCGGCCAGTACCGCTGTGCCGTGGGTGTCGACCCGGTCCATGGCTGATCCCTCTCCTGTTGCCGCCGCCCGTCGCGGTGGTCAGGGTCCCAACCATCGGCATCGCCGAAAATCCCGCCACCACTGGAGACGGTCATTGCCGGGCGATAATACCGGGCGATGGTGCCGGGCGATGGTGCCGGGCGTTGGTGCCGGGCGATCATGTCCCGGGTCATGGCAGGACAGCGACGTCGTCCTGTCCTCCGACGGAGCGGAGCGGACCGGAGCGCCGGGCCGCGCCCAAGCCCTTGCCAGCCACCCGGCCCCGGGCCCATACCCTGGCCCCATACCCTGGCCCCATCCCCCGGCCGGCATCTCCGCGTGCCGGTCACCCCACGGTGATGACGGCCGTTTCGGTGACGGTGCCGCCGTCCTCATCCGTCCAGGTGAAGGTGAAGGTCCCGCTTTCGGTCACCTTCGCGAAGAAGGAGATATAGGGATTGGCGGAGATGCCGGGGTGCAGGTCGGCGGAGATCACCTCCCGCCCATTGTACTGCGCCGTCATCCGGGTCAGCATCCGGCGGGGGATGGGGTTGCCGGCGCTGTCCTTGCGCTGGCCGCTTTCCATGGGGTGGGTGACCAGGGTCTTGATCTCCACGATCTCCCCCGGCTTGGCCGTTGCGGGCAGGCGGATGCGGGCGCGGGTCATGGCCTTGTCCTTTTTCTGCTGCTGCGTCTGCGCTTGCGTCTGCGTCGTTTCCTGCCTCAGCCGGCGCAGCCGCCGACCGTGACCTCCACCGCCGCCTGGGCCATCCAGACGCTGCCGTCGCTCATCTCCGCCACGGCCAGGACGGTCTGGGTCTTGGCCAGGCGCATGCGGGTCGCCACCTCCGCCCGGCCGGCGGCGGGGGTCAGGCCGAAGCTTGCCACATGGGCTTCCGGATTGCCGTCGGACAGGATGTGGACCGCGCGGACATGGTCATCCGCCACCATCGGGCTCTCCACCGCGACGGTCAGGGGCACGGCATTCCCGTTTTCCGCCAGGGCGGGCACGGTCAGGGTGACACGGCCCGCCTGGGGTACGCGGTCGCCGATCAGCCGGGCCAGGGCCACCGCCACCTGGTCCGGGGCGGCGGCCAGGGCGGGAAGCGGACGCAACATCACGGTGGCGCCGACCGCGCCCACGGCCCCCAGGGTGGCCACACCGGCCGCCGCCCGGCCTGCCCGTCGCAAGAGCGCCCGGCGCCCCAGGATCATGCCCGCACCCGGCCGGGTGCCCTTGTCCAGACCGTCCATCATCGTCCCCACCGGCGGTAAATGCCGACCACACCCATCGCCCGAAGATATAGGGTCGGCCGCGGCGATGTCGCCCCCCCGCAATGCAGCCCTTCCGCGATGATCCGTCGGCCCCGATGGCCACGCCGACCCTGCACAATGTGGGGGCACTTGTTGCATTGCGGCGACAGGTTATGTCCGATCGGTGGTGATCGGCACCATACGCATTGCCCCCGGCAGCTTTGTATCGAAACATTCCTTCTTTTGGCGATGCCGCGGACGGCGCTCCCCCACATCCCTTTCGTGGGGGCGGGCCGACCGGCCGAGGGGTGTGGTGCGGCCAACCGCGCCGCCGCCGCCCCGGCGGAAGCGGGCATGCCAGGAGCGGACTGGAACAAGGAGGCAGCAGAGCATGTCGTCGTTGAAGAAGCGTCTCTCCACCCTGGGCATCATGGCCGGTGTCTGCGTGATGCTGGTGCCGCCGGTGACGGCCAGGGCCCAGCAGCCGGCCCCGCCCGCGCCCCCGGGCGACCTGGAGGAGATCATCGTCACCGGCACCCGGGTGGCGAACCGGTCCGCCCTGGACACGGCCGTGCCGGTGGACGTGGTCAGCGCGGACAGCCTGGCGAAGATCGGCGTCAGTGAGCTGAACCAGGCCCTGTCCGTCTCCCTCCCCTCCTACAACTTCCCGCGTCCGGGCCTGGCCGACGGGACCGACAGCGTGCGCCCGGCCACCCTGCGCGGCCTTGCCCCCGACCAGACCCTGGTGCTGGTGAATTCCAAGCGGCGGCACACGGCCGCCCTGGTGAACGTGAACGGCACCATCGGCCGCGGCTCCTCCGCCGTGGACCTGAACACCATCCCCAACGCCATCCTGCAGTCGGTGGAGGTGCTGCGCGATGGTGCGTCGGCCCAATACGGGTCGGACGCCATCGCAGGCGTGCTGAACCTCCGCCTTCGGGAGGCTGACAGCGGCGGCAATGTCACCGTGTCCTACGGGCAGCGGGTGACGGAGGTGGATGTGCTGGTCGGCAATCCGGAGGCGGGGGTTCCGGCCGCTGTCCGCGATCTCGCTTCCCGCGACGAGCGGGACGGGGAGACGACGACCGTTTCCGCCTGGAAGGGACTGCCGCTCGGCGATGCGGGCTTCATCACCATCGCCGCCGAATACAAGGACCAGAAGCGGACGGAACGGGGTGGCGTGGATGTGCGGCGCCAGTATCCCCTGGTCAACGGCCAGCCCGACCCGCGGGAAGCGACCATCAACCGCTTGAACGCCTGGTACGGGGAGCCGGAGCTGGAGCAGGGCACCGTCTTCGCCAACGCGGGCTATGACCTGAAATCCGGGGCGAAGCTGTATGGCTGGGCCAGCTTCCAGGAGCGGGAGACCATTTCGGGCGGCTTCTACCGCATCTCCCAGGATGTGCGGAACATCCCCCAGATCTATCCAGACGGTTTCCTGCCCCTGATCAACCCGACGACGACGGATTTCAGCGTCGGCGGCGGCATCACTTGGGAATGGGCCGGATGGGAGATGGATGCCTCCATCGTCTATGGCGGCAACGACATGGACTTCGTCATCCGCAACACGCTGAACGCCTCCATCGGGCCGACCAGCCCGACCGTCTTCGATGCCGGCGGCTACAGCAACGACCAGCTGGTGGGCAACCTCTCCGCCGTCAAGCCGTTCGAGGTGGGGCTCGCCTCCCCCCTGAACGTCGCGATCGGCGTGGAGGCGCGGCAGGAGGGTTACAAGATCAATGCCGGTGAGCCGGACAGCTACCGCAACGGCGGCTTCCTGCTGCCGACCGGCTTGCCCCGTGCCTCTGGCGCCCAGGTTTTCCCCGGCTTCCGCCCCGCCAACGAAGTGGACGTGAATCGGGAGGCGGTGGGCGCCTATGTGGACATGGAGGCGAATGTCACCGACCAGCTGCTTCTGTCGGCGGCCGTCCGCGGCGAGCATTATTCGGATTTCGGGGAGAACCTGTCGGCCAAGCTGGCCGGGCGCTTTGACTTCACCGACGCCTTCGGCATCCGCGGGTCGGTGCAGAACGGCTTCCGCGCGCCGTCCCTGCAGCAGCAGTTCTTCACCGCCACCTCCACCAACTTCATCAATGGCGTGCCGTTCGACATCACCACCTTCCCGGTGAACGATCCGGTCGCCATCGCACTAGGCGCCCAGCCGCTGGATGCGGAGAAGTCGGTCAACTACGCCATCGGCTTCGTTGCCCAGTTGGGGGAGATCAGCCTGACGGTGGACGCCTACCGCATCGAGATCGAGGACCGCATCGTCCTGTCGGAGAACCTGACGGCGGCGAATGTGCGCACCTTCCTCACCTCCCGCGGGTTCATCGGCATCGGTGGCGGACGCTTCTTCCTGAACGGGGTCGATACGACGACCGAAGGCATCGACATCATCGCCAATTACAAGCTGGACGCCGATGCCGCGGGCCGGTTCGACATCACCCTGGGCGCCAATTTCAATGAGACGAGCGTGGACCGGGTACCGGGCCCTGGGCCGCTGGCCTCCCTCTCCCCACCGCCGGTGCTGTTCGACCGGGTGAACGTCCTGACCTTCGAGGAGGGCAACCCGAAGGACAAGTTCACCGCCAACCTGGACTGGTCCCTGGACCGTTGGGGCCTGACCCTGCGGGCCATCCGCTACGGCAAGGTGCTGTCGCCCGGCACCACCGCCGCCGCCGACCTGACCCTGGATGCGGCGACCCTGGTGGATCTGGAGGGTCGGGTGGACCTGATCGAGGGGATGACCCTGGCGATCGGGGCGGACAATGTGTTCGACGTCTACCCGACCAAGAACCCGCCCGCCCTGAACACCACGGGCAACACGCCCTTCTCCAACTACTCTCCCTTCGGCCGCTCGGGCCGGTACATCTACGCCCGGGTCTCCTACGACTTCTGACCTCCCTTCCGCCGACCGTCGTCACCGGCCCCGCTGCAAGGGGCATGACCGACACTGGCCGACCCCCGGGGAAACCCGGGGGTCGTTCCGTTTCAGGGGTGCCAATCCGGTCTCATGCCGGCCGCCGGGCAACCACTTCGTCGCCTTGGGCCACACCGCCCCGGCCGTGCTGCGGCGGTCGCCGCCGTACCAGGGGTCAGGACTTCCGACCGCTGGTGTCATCCGGACCGATCTGCACGCGGGCCGCGCACCTGGCCGGGTCCCACCCGCGCAGGGCCGTACAGCCGGAGATACCACCCCCTCCGGCGGATATACCCCTGCTGGACAGCTTCATTTTTGCCGTATCACCCGGTCTTGTTCCCCCGGTTTCCTGAGTCGCCCGTCTGGCGCATCCTCTCCGGGTGCATACGCATTTTCGCGGCTTGCATGGTGGTTGCATTAACCATAACATACGCCCGCCTGCGCCGAAGAACGTGTGCTTCACCGGTGAAAAGCGAAACGAAGAAGCCGCAGATTAACGGGTAAGCGCTGTCAAAACGTCCAGGACTTGCGTAAGGTTAAACTTCATACTAAGTGAACAGGTTAAAATCGGGAGCCGCGAAAGCGCAGGTTCCGCCACCCCGGATTCGGCCGACCGGTCAGGGTGGTTGACACAGGGTGGCCGGCGGGGTGACCCCCCCTTGTCGCGGGTGGTTTGGAGAGGCGTTGA
The DNA here is from genome assembly GCA_046045995.1 of Pseudomonadota bacterium. Lineage (GTDB taxonomy): Bacteria > Pseudomonadota > Alphaproteobacteria > Azospirillales > Azospirillaceae > Indioceanicola. The sequence goes on from JBJOKR010000011.1 coordinate 37,634, forward strand.
CATGGAAACGACAAAACGGCGGGGCCGGCGCGGTCCCCGGCAGGATGCGGCCGATACGGCAGTGTCGGTTGCGTTGGGGGAACGGGTCCGGCAGCGGCGCGGCCTGTTGGGCGTCAGCCAGCAGGAATTGAGCCGGCGGGTCGGGCTTACCTTCCAGCAGATCCAGAAGTACGAACGCGGCCACAACCGCATCTCCGTCCCGGCGCTTGTGAAGATCGCCGCAGCGCTGGAGACGACACCGGGCGCCTTCCTGGAAGGATTGGGCAAGCCGGTGCCCTCTGCCGCGCAGGCGGGCGGGACCCTGGACCGGGAGGCGATGGCCCTGCTGGGCGCCAGCCGTCAACTGCCGGAAACCATTCGCCGCGCCATGCTGGACCTGGCCCGCAGCCTGGCCGACAGTGGGCGCGACGCCGATGCCGGCGTGGATGCCGCCATGGACGGTTCCGGGGGGGAGGACGGCGGTGACGATACCGCCGACGATGCCGATGATCCCGGCGATGCCGGGGAAGAGCTGCCGGGCACGCCCGAAAGCGCGCGGGAGATCCGGGCACGCATGAAGGGCGCCATGCAGCGCCGCCGCCGTCGCGGCGCCGTCTGGGACCCGGCGGACATCTACCGCGCAAGCTGATCCGTCCGACAGGGGCGGTGCCATAGGGTGGATCGGGCAAGAAGGCAAAGCCGCGGCCCGGCATGGCCCGACATGCCTCCACCAAGCCCCGGGCCCCCACCCTGCCCCTTCCACACGCAGCCCCGCCGCCGTCCAACGGCTCCCCTACGCCGACAGCGCCCCCGCCTGGATCCACCAGCCGGCGCGGGAGAGGATGGATGCGGCGGTGGCGGCGGCGGCACGGTCGGGGTAGAGGCCGAAGCAGGTGGCCCCGCTGCCGGACATGCGGGCCAGCAGGCAGCCCGGCGTGGCCCCTATCGCCCCCACCACCTCCGCGATCACGGGACAAAGGGCGATGGCCGGACCGGCCAGATCGTTGCCGCGGGCCGCCAGCATCCGGGCCAGGTCTGCGGCATCATGCGGGGCGCGTTCCAGCCGGGCGGGCGCGGTGAAGGGGGCGGTGCGGGCGGCGAAGACGGCGCGGGTCTCCAGCCCCACCCCGGGATTGACCAGCAGCAGCCCCAGGGTCGGCAGGACCGGTGCCTCCGCCAGGTCATCCCCCGTCCCGGCGAAATAGCGGGTGCGGGCGCCCAGGCAGACAGGAATATCGGCGCCCAGGGACGCGCCGATCCGGTACAGGCGGGGATCGTCCGCCGCCAAGCCCCAAAGGGCCGCCGCCCCGCGCAGGGCCGCCGCCGCATCCGACGATCCGCCGCCGATCCCGCTGGCCACGGGCAGGCGCTTGGTCAGGGTGACCGCCAGATCGGCCGGCCGGTCCAGCGCCGCCGCCAGGGCCCGCAGCGCCCGGACCACCAGGTTGCGCTCCACCGGTTCCCCCGCCAGCGCGGGGGCGAAGGGCCCGTCCAGGGTGAAGGACAGGCCCGATCCCGGTTCCGCTCGCGCGATGGTCAGGCTGTCGCCGATATCGGCGAAGGCGACCAGACTATCCAGCAGATGGTACCCATCCGCCCGCCGCCCGGTGACGTGGAGATAGAGGTTCAGCTTGGCCGGGGCGAACAGGGGCTGAATGGAACGGTCCTGGGCCATGGCGTGCCGCGCGCTCCCCGGGTCAGCCGCGATAGGCGTGGCGGATGCCGCGCGGGTCGGTCACGGTCCAGCTGCCCGCTTCCTCTCCCGCCTCTCCCGGCTCCAGATACGCCGGCGTCAGCGGCACCTTGCCGTGGCCGCCGGGGATATCCAGCACATAGGTGGGCTGGCACAGGCCGGAGACATCGCCGCGCAGGTCCCGCATCAGCGCCCGCCCGGCGGCCACGCTGGTGCGGAAATGCCCGGTACCCCGGGCCAGATCGCCATGGTGCAGGTAATGGGGCTTCACCCGGGCGGCGACGAAGGCGCGGAAGGTCCGGGTCAGGGTTTCCACATCATCGTTGATGCCGCGCAGCAGCACCGACTGGGACAGCATCGGGATGCCGGCATCGACGATGCGGCCGATGGCGGTGCGGGAATCGTCCGTGATTTCCCGCCAGTGGTTGGAATGCAGCATGACCCAGGTGGCCACGCGCCGACCACGCAAGGCCGCCACCATCTCACCCGTGATACGGTCGGGGTCCACCACCGGCACGCGGGTGTGCAGGCGGACGATGCCCACATGGGGGATGGCGTCCAGCCGGGCCACGATCTCCGCCAGGCGGCGGGGCGCCATGACCAGCGGGTCCCCGCCGGTCAGGATCACCTCCCAGATGCCGGGATCGGCGGCGATATAGGCAAGGGCGGCATCCATCTCCGCCGTGGACAGATGGTCCGACCCCGGTCCCACCATCTCCCGCCGGAAGCAGAAGCGGCAATAGACCGGGCAGGCATGGACCGGCTTCAGCAGCACCCGGTCGCGGTAGCGATGGACGATGCCCTTCACCGGGCTGTGCGGATCATCGCCGATGGGGTCCGCCCGTTCCTCCGGCAGGACCGTCAGCTCCGCCACGTCGGGCACGAACTGCCGGGCGATGGGGTCGGCCGGGTCGGTCGGGTCGATCAGCGTGGCCATGGCCGGGGTCACCGCCACGGCGAAGCTTTCCGCCACCCGCTCCAGCGTCGGCAGGTCGGCCGCCACCACCAGCCCGGCGTCGTGAAGCTGGGCGGGGGTGCGCAGGGTGCGGGGGATGGGCTGTTTGTCGCGCGGCATGGGCGGGATAGGGGGGCCGGGCGGTCCGGCTGTCAAGCGGCGGCGATGCGGGGCGGGGTTGCCGGGCCAACTCCCATACCGGAACTCAACCGGCCGACGCGCTTCCATCCGGCAGGGGCCCGCGGCGCAGATCGTCCAGGGCCCGGCGCAGGGCGCGGGCAAACTCCACCCGTTCCTCCACCGTCAGGAAACTGCCGATGGTCAGGCTCTGGCCGTGGGTGGCCAGGGTCAAGCGGCTGTCCGCGCGGGGCGGATCATCGATCCGCACCTGCAGCCAATAGGGCTGGAACCGCCAGCGCCGCACCTGCCCCCGCGGCTCCACCCGCTCCACAGTCAGGGTATCGGGCGTCAGTTCCACCGTCTCATACATCCGGCCGCTGCGGTTGCTGGCCTTCAGCGCCCACCACAGCAGCAGCACATCCAGCCCCAGGAAGCCCAGGACCGGCCAGGCCCCGTTCAGGATGAACATCAGACCCATGCCGATGCTCAACACCCCCACCCCGCCGATCAGCAGCTTCAGGCCAAGCGGGCTCAGGCTGCGGTGCGGGTGAAGCACCGCCCGGAACAGGGCAGGGTCCGGGCCGACGCCCGCACCGCCGGGCGCGGTCGGCGCAGGCGGCATGGTCGCCGCGGCGTCGGTTCTGGCGTCGGCCCTGTCGGGGGGATGGATCAGCGGGCGTCCCTGGGTGCTCATGACACCATGATATGCATCGTCCCCCCGACGGGACAAGCGCGCGTCGGCGCATGGTTGGGGGAGGGAACGGATACGCATTCCGCCACGCCCACCCCCTTCAATCTTGAAAAGGGAGGGGAGGGATGATGCGCCGTCAGGGCTGCCCGCCGGAAGCGCATCCTCACTCCGCCCGCTTGCCCTCCGTCCTTTCGGTTGGAACCCGGGTACCCGGGGGGGCGACGGGGGGAAGGGTGGGGCGCAGGTGGTCGGGCGGGGTGATGCGCAGGGCGGTGACCTGATTGCGCTGGCGGCGCAGCACATCGAAGCGGAACCCGTAGAAGACGAAGGTCTGCCCCACCTCCGGGATCCGCCGCGCCTCATACAGGACCAGGCCGGCGATGGTGCTGGCCTGCGCATCCGGCAGGTTCCAGTCATATTCCCGGTTCAGGTCGCGCAGGGTGACGGTGCCGTCCACGGTGAAGGTGCCGTTGGGCTGGGGCCGCACCCCGGCCACATGCACATCCAGCTCATCGGTGATGTCACCGACGATCTCCTCCAGGATGTCCTCCAGGGTGACGATCCCCATGATGGTGCCGTATTCATCCACCACCAGGGAGAAATGCTCCCGCCGCTTGCGGAACGCCTGGAGCTGGTCGAACAGGGTGGTGGTGTCGGGGATGAACCAGGGCTTGGCGGCCAGCGCCTTCACATCGATGCCGGTGGTATCGCCGCCGCGGGCCCGCACCTCCCGCAGCAGGGCCTTCACATGCAGCAGGCCGACAACATTGTCGGGGTTCCCCTCATAGAGGGGGACACGGGTGAAGGGGCAGGCCAGCACCTCATCCAGCAGGGCGTTCACCGGCTGCGTCACGTCGATGGCCACGACGTTGCGACGGTGGGTCATGATCTCCAGCACCTCCACATCCGCCAGATCCAGGATGGAGCGCAGCATGGCCCGTTCGTGCCGCACCTCCTCCGCCGTGCCCTGGTGCAGCTCGATCACGCCCCGCAGCTCGTCCACATGGTCGCCCACGGTGACCATGCGCACATCGGCCCCGATCAGGCGCAGCACCCCCCGCACGATCCCCGTCACCGCCAGGGTGACCGGCGACAGGACCAGGACCAGGATCCGCACCAGCGGTGCCACGGCCAGGGCCGCCCGGTCGGCATGGTGCAAGGCATAGGTCTTGGGCAGCACCTCGCTGAAGATCAGGATCAGCAGGGTCATGGCGATGGTCGCCACCGCCACGCCCGCCTCCCCCACCAGGGTGATCAGAAGGGACGTGGCAAGGGCGGAGGACAGGATGTTGACCAGGTTGTTGCCCAGCAGGATGGCGCCGATCAGCCGGTCCTTCTGTTCCCGCAGGTCATTGACCAGGGAGGCGCGGCGATCCCCGTCCTTCGCCAGGGCATGCATCCGCGCCCGGCTGGCCGCCGTCAATGCCGTCTCCGACCCGGAGAAGAAGGCGGACAGGATCAGCAGGACCAGGATGGCGCCGATGATCAGCCAGGGCGACACGGATTCCATGGGGTACTCCGGAACAGCGGGACGGAAGGGGGGCTGGTGCGCAAGCTCAGGCCCGTACAGGGCGAACAACGGCGGCCCCCTTGTCAATCCACGGGGCCGCCGGTCAGCACCGCCTCATACGCCGGGACGGCGGGGTCGGTCCAGGTGCCGATGGGATCGGACCGGCCCAGGACCTTGCGGGTGAAGCGGGCGGCGACCAGCCATTTGCGCCGGTCGCCCAGCCGCAGCTCATCCACCGCCTCTTCCAGAAGCAGGGCGGCGGCCAGGGTATCGGCCAGCAGCGACAACAGCCGGCGGCCGTGGCGCGGCCCCTCCTCCGGCCGGTCGCGCAGATAGGTCAGGGCGGCGCGGCATTCCTCCACCGCCCCCTCCATGATGGCGGCCACGTCCCCCGCCCCGGGCTGGGCCCGTTCCGTCGGCAGATCGGCCAGGATCGCCCCCACCCGGGCCAGGAAGATGCGGTCCCCCGGCCGTTGCCCGCCGACCAGGCGCAAAAGCTCCAAAGCCTGGATATTGGCCGGCCCCTCCCACAGGGCGGTGACCAGGCTGTCGCGGTACAGGCGGGCGGTCGCCCATTCCTCCGTGTAACCGTTGCCGCCCACGATCTCCACCGCCTGGCGGCAGCCGGCCACACAGGCCTCCGCCGTGCGGTACTTGGCCAGCGCCGTCACCAGCCGCAGCCAGTCCGCCGCCCCAGGATCGGCCAGCCGGGCATCGAAGGCCAGGACCGATTCGAAGGCCAGGACCGTCGTCGCCTCCCCCTCCATCGCCAGGTCCAGCAACTGGTCCCGCAGCATGGGATAGCGGTGGATCGGCCCGCCGAACGCCTCCCGGTGCCAGGCCCAGCACGCCGCCTCCAGGAAGGCGCGGCGCAGCATGCCGGCACTGCCCACCGCATTGTGGATGCGGCTGTATTCCAGGGCCGCCATCATCACCTTCAGCCCGTCCGGCGGGGCCGCCACCTCCACCGCCCAGGCGCCCAGCAGGTCCAGTTCCGCCGTGGCCAGGCCGCGGGTGCCCGCCTTTTCCTTCAGGCGGCGGATGCGGTGGTGGTTGGGGCTGCCATCCGGCAGGGTGCCCGGCACAAGATAGCAGCCCAGGCCCCGCCCGCCGGGCACATCCCCCGGCCGGGCGGTGGCCAGCGCCATGCCCGCCCCGGCATTGCTGGTGAACCATTTCACACCGGTCAGGCGCACCCCCTCCGGCGTCACATCGGCCCTTGTCGTGGTGGCGCCCACGTCGGACCCGCCGTGCAGCTCCGTCGCCCAGGTGCCGGCGGATTGGGCCCGGCCGTCCATCCGGATCAGATCGGGCAGGTAACGATCCCGCACCGCCGCCGGGGCCAGGGTCGCCAGCACATGGGCAACCGCCCCCGTCATGGTCACCGGGCAATGGATGGAGATATCGGCATGGGACAGGAGGTAGCCCATGGTGAAGCAGACGGCATGGCTGCCGCCGCTCGTCTCGTCCGCATAGGGAAGCCCGACCGCCCCGCGGCGATAGGCTTCGCCATGGCAGTCCTGGTAATCGCTGTTGAAGACGACACGGGCCACGCGCTCCCCCGACAGCCCCTCCACCGACGGATCGTAGCCGTCCAGCCGGGGCGGGGCGAAGCGGTCGGTGTATTCCGCCTGGGCATCCAGCCGGTCCCCGGCCCAGGCGCCGAAATCCGACAGGGTGGCGCCATACCGCGCCAGCACGGCAGGCGCCCGCCGCTCCAGCAAGCGGTGCAGGTTCACATCCGTGTCGAACAGGTTCATTCCCCGCACCCGGCGGGGAAAGGCCGCTTGCCCCTCCATTCCCGCTTGCCCCCTGTCACACCGCGTAGTCCGACCCGGGCGGGCCGGACCATGTCCAGGACGGGAGGATAACAGGGGATGGGGCGGCAAGGGGAAGGGAATGGGACGGGAATGGGACGGGAACTGCCCTGGCTGGCCCCTAATCCGTCAGGTCCAGGCGGCCCTGGGCATGGGCCGCGGTTTCGGCATCGGCCACCTGGTCGCGGCGCAGGGCGGCCAGGGCCAGGGCCATGTCCGTCTGGCCGATGCGCAGATCGCGCACCTCCTCCCGCAGGGCGCCCCGGTCGCCGCGGATCGCCCGCAGATGCTCCAGCACCTGGTTGTCCATGGGAACCTCCGCCATCCGCTGGCTTTTGCCTAGACTAGCAGGGAAACAAACCCGCTCAGGGCGTGCGCCACCCCTCACCCCACCGCCAGAAGATGTGCCACGGCCAGGCCACCGGTGCCGGCCATGACCAGGGCGAAGGCGATGCCCAGGCGCCAGCGGGCGGCGCGGGACAAGCCCGGTTCCATCCGGGCCAGATAGACGATGCCCAGGATCAGGACGGTCAGGCTGAACCCCGCCACCCCCAGCCAGAACAGCAGGGTCAAGACCCCGCCCACCCCCTGGAACGGGTCCAGCACCAGCAGGGCCAGGGCATGGCCGCCGATCAGCAGGGCGAAATAGGGGCACAGCAGCAGCAACCCCCGCACCAGCCAGCGGGGCAGGGTCACCGTGGGAGTTACCGTGGGGGCCGCCGTCGGCGCTTCCGTCGGGGTTCCCGTGGGGGCGGTCGGCAGGTCCGGGATCTGGATATCGGGCAAGGTCATGGCCCGATCATGCCAGGGCGCCGCCCCGGGGGGAAGGGAGGCGGTCGCCGGACGGCGCAAAGGACCCCCGGCTGGCGGGCGACGCTGGTCACCCCCCACGGCCGCAGGGGGTAGGATGGGCCTTTCGGCGCCATCCCCCCCATCAAGGCCCCTTTCCTCACGCCCGGCCGCGCCCGTCCTGCACGGGGGATTTGGTCACCACCAGGGCGATCTTCTCCCCCATCAGGGTCAGTTCCTTGGCGGCCTTGGTGGGCAGGGGGATGCGGTTCTGGATGCAGAAGAAGATCAGGGCCGCTGCCAGCACCTGGTGTTCGATCCAGATCACGGCCCGGGAATCATCCGCGTCCAGGGCGATGTGCAGGGCGATGCGCAGCGCCGGTTCCTTTTCCACCACCATCTTGATGATGCTGCCGGTGGGCAGGGGGCTGCCCGACCGCCGATGGTAATCCACCGCGCCCCGGACAACCTCCTCCTGGGTGAAGATGATGTGGCGGATTTCGGTGGGCATGGCGGGGATGCGGGGGCGGCCTGGAGGGTGCGACGGCGCGCATCCTACACAGGCGACCCATCGGATTTGAAGGACTTTGGAGATAACTGCAAATTAACCGCACGATCCCGATTGCGCGTGAAGCGGGCGCCCGCGGAAACGCCGGTGCGGAAACGCCGGTGCGGAAACACCGCCGCGGGGATACCGGCGGGGAAACTGGGGCAGGGAAACTGGGGCGCGGATACCGGGGTGCTGGGAGGTCCGCGCGGAACTGCCACCGGGGAGCCGAAGGGGGGCACAACCGGTCACGGTGCGGGGGCGGTTCCGATGAACGGGACAAGGTCAGATGAACGGGACAGGGCCGGTAGCCCGACCGCGCCAACGGACCAGAGCTGATCTGGCAGGGGCCGATCTTGCCGGGGCAGTTCTGACCGGGGCCGATCTGGCCATCGCCGATCTGAATGAAGCGGTGGGGGGGATGGTGGAGCCGAGGAGGATCGAACTCCCGACCTACGCATTGCGAACGCGTCGCTCTCCCAGCTGAGCTACGGCCCCACACAGGAACGCCCTGGGTGTGCGGCGTTCCGAAGTGGCGCGGATAATGGTCATCCCGCCCCCGGCTGTCAAGCGCTGTTTCGCACGGGTTTCGCGAGGGTTTCGCAAGGGCGGAATGGTGCCGGGCCCGCGGGGGCGGGGGGGCGTGACCGCCGCCGGGCACCCCGACCGGCGCAAGGCCAGGCGCACGGTCCGGCGCACGGCCCGGCGCACAGCGCCCCGCGCTGCCGGCCGTCATGGCGATGGCTGCCGCCGGGTGCCGGCCCCCGCCGCCCGCCCCGGTCTCAGCCCCCGCCGCCTGCCCCGGTCTCAGCCCCGGCCGCAGCGGTGGCGATGGCGGTGGTGGATGGCGCCACGCGGCACCCGGGCGGGCAGCTCTGGCGCCGGCACGGCCCGACCCCGCCGCAGCCGGGCACGACCTGCACCGACGGAGAAACCGTCCACGACTGCGCCCAATCCGCCCAGGCCCTCCTCACCCTCCTGATCAAAGGCACCCAAGTCACCTGCCACCCCCTCCTCCCCCCCACCCAATCCCCAACCCCCACCCCGGCCCGCTGTACGGCGGATGGGCATGATCTGAG
>JBJOKR010000012.1:0-45192 GCA_046045995.1 Pseudomonadota bacterium
ACCGATCTGCCGGTGGCGGAGGATTTCCACTGGTACCTGGACTGCCTTCTGGCCGGGGGGCGGTGGCGGGTGGTGCCCGATGCGCTGTACCGCTACACGCTGACCCCGGGTTCCCTGTCCCGCTCCCTCTCCATCGCCGATGTGGAGGCGATACGGAGCCGGGGGGCCGCCACCATCGCCAAGGTCCAGGGTGCGGGCAACGGCGGCAGCGGCGGCGATCCTGCCGTGCTGCGGGCGCTGGCCCGGCGCCAGACCAGCATAGAGCTGATGCTGGCCCATATGCGCTTCATCCAGGCGCTGAAGGACGGTGCCGCCGGGCGGGCGCTGGGGGTGACGCTCCGGCGGCCGGGGGTGGTGCCTTATATCGTCAAGTTCGGGCTGGAGGGGGCCGTGAAGCGGATCGCCCGGACCCGGCCCCACCCGGCGGGGTGATCTCCACCGTCACAGGTGCCTGTCCTTGCTTGGGCACAGGCACCGCGCCCGCAGCCTGAAGGGTCGACAGCATCGCCGGGATATCCCCGTGATCGACGAACCGGTCTGGCGGCAGGGACAGGATATGGTCCCGCTGTACCTGCCATTCCGCCGGGCTCAGCCGCTCCAGGAAGGCCACGATGGCGGGAACCAGGGGTTCGGGGAAGGTCCAGCCCAGCCCGTCCGCCGTCAACCGGTCCCCCGTATGGGTGCCCTCAGCACCCAGGGAGGGGACGCCGTGATAGCCCGCATCGTACAGCCGGTTGGGCAGCAGCCAACGGGAGTTGGCCCCGGCGTCATGGTAGTCGAAACACCAGGCCAGATGCACCCCGCCATACAGACGGTGCAGATCTTGCGGGCTTTTGTACTCCCCGCCATAGACCATGTTGGGCCGCGTGGCGATCAGGTCCAGGAAGGGCTCCAGCCCCGTTTCGGTCGGGAAGCCGCGGAGGTCGATCCGTACCCGGTCGCCCAGGGCATCGGCGATGGCGGCCAGCAGGTGCAGGCTGCGGACACAGCGCATGGTCCCGAACCAGCCGATGACCCAGGGTGCCCCTGGCTCCGGCCGGTCGGCTGGGGCAGCGGTACCGGTCGTCGTCTCCGCCGGCATCTGGGCCGCACAGATCTTGTTCTCCAGCAGGAACCAGTCGCCGCGATAGCCCAGCACGGGGTGGAAATACGCGCTCATGAACACGGGTGAACTGACCACCAGCAGGCACGACCGGGCCAGGACCCAGCGTTCCACCGCCCGGGCGATGCGGCCCTTCAAGCCCGGCGCGGTGAAGACACGGTTCACGTCCAGCACCTCATACACCAGGGGGGTGCTGGCGCCGGTCAGGGTGCGGGCGGCAATGGCCAGAAGCGCCATGTCGATGTTGCGCGCCATGATCAGATCCGCCCGGCGCAGACGCTGCCCGGCGGCGACACAGCGGGCGAGTGCTGCGACCAGCATCCAGGCACGGCGCAGGTAATCCCGGTCCCGGGTGGTGCCCAGGTCGATATTGTCCCAGTCCGGCCGGTAGGTCCGGTTGAACTTCAGCCGCCGGAAGGTCAGCCCCACCACCTGCACCCCCGCCTCCCGGAAGGAGGCGATGCGCCGGATCACGGCGCTGTCGGTGCAGTCCTGGCCGAAATAGGCCAGGGTGGTCCGCATGGCTCCACCCATCGGGGTGCTCTCCCCGCTGATTCACGATGGCCCTGGAACACTTGGCGGGCGCGGTCGGCCCCTAGCCCTTCCGGGCGGCGGGGCGGTGCAGGAGTGCCAGAGCGCGCCCCCCTTCTGCGCAGACCAACACCCAATCCGCTCATTCGACCCCGGGCGGGGGTGCCACTACCCTGGGCGCGAAACTCGGGCGCCCGTCGCGGGTGCCGCAGCCATGGGATGCAGCATGGACGTTCGCGAAGGGGCCCGCCGCCTGGATGGCGGGCCGGCGGCACCGGGCCAGCCGGGGGCCGGGCAGGCAGGTCAGGGGTACACAGGCATAGGCCAGGCCTGGGGTCCGACGGGCAACCCCGGCCTGTTCGGTGGGCCGGGCGCGTCCACCGGCCTGGACCCGCATGACACGTTGACAGGCATCGTCCGCACCCTGTGGCGGCGGCGCCTGGTCCTGCTTGTCTGCCTGGTCATCGTCCCCGCCTTCGCCTACTGGTTCATCTCCGGCCTGACGCCGCTTTACTCCGCCAGCGCCCAGGTGCTGGTCAGCGGGCGGGAACAGAATGTCCTGAACCTGCGCGACGTGGTCGCCGGGCCGGGGCAGGAGCTGGAATCGGTCGCCAGTGAGATCGAGGTCATCCGCTCCCGCGAGGCGGCGCGGGAAGTGGTGCGCCGCCTGCGCCTGGACCGGGCCCCCGGCCCGTCGCCTGGGGTTTTGTATGTGGGCGTCGCCCCACCGGAGCCGACGGTGGTGGAGCGGGCCCGGCGCTGGGTCATGTCCGCCATCACGCCCAAACCCCAGCCGGTCCGCACCGAACGCCCAGCCGCCGATCAGGGGGCGGAGGGAGGGGAGATGGGGCCGGAGCGTCCAGCCCGGGCGGCGGATGATTATGTGGTGGATTTCCTGCTGTCGAACCTGTGGGTGGGCGCTGCCGGGCGATCCTATGTGGTCAATATCGGTTTCACCTCCACCGACCCGGTGCTGGCCGCCCAGATCGCCAATGAGTTCGCCCGTGTCTACCTGGACCGGCAGGAGGATGCCCGCGCAGGCGCCGCCGGCCGGGCCAATGAATGGCTGTCCCGCCAGATCACCGACATGCAGGCCCAGGTCCAGGCGGCGGAATCCGCCATCGAGGAATTCCGGGCCCGCTCCGACCTGATGGCCACCCGCGACACACCGCTGTCCAGCCAGGAACTGGCCGATCTCAACGCCCAGCTGACCATCGCCCGAGCCGACCAGGCCCAGGCCCGCGCCCGATTGACAGAGGTGGAGCGGGCGGCCCGGGGCAATGGCGATGTCTCCGGCATCGGCGATGTCCTGTCCTCCCCCCTGATCCAGGATCTACGGGTGCAGGAGTCGCAGGTTCGGCGCCAATTGGCGGACCTGTCGGAAAGCATCGGGCCCCGGCATCCGGATTTCATCCGGGTCCAGGCCGACCTGCGGGACCTGCGGGAGGCGATCGGCCAGGAGATCCAGAAGATCGTCCAGGGCCTGCGGGGGCAGGTGCGGGTGGCGGAGGCCCGGGTCGCCAGCCTGGAGGCGGAGCTGACCAGTGCCAAGGCCGAGGTGGCCGGCACTTCCGACGCCTCCGTCCGCCTGCGCGCCCTGGAGCGGGAGGCGGAGGCGAGCCGCGGCCTGCTGGAGGCGTTCCTTCTCCGCTCCCAGGAACTGTCCGCCCAGCAGGGATTCCGCCAGGCCAATGCCAGCATCGTCTCCCGCGCCAATGTGCCGGGATCGCCCGCATATCCCCAGACATTCCCGATGATGGTCCTGTCGGCCATCGCCGCCGGCGCCCTGGGGCTGGCCATCATCGCGGTGATGGAGGTGTTCGACGGCACCTACCGCAGTGCGGGCCAGACCGCCCGGGACACCGGCCTGCCCTCCCTGGGCATGATCCCGGCCGTGCCTCGGCGGAAGATGCGCAAGGGCCTGCCCCGCTACCTGCGCGGCAATCCCCGATCCCTGTATGCGGAGGCTATCCGCAAAACCTATGCCGCCCTGGCCCGATCGGGCGCGCTGCCACAGACCCTGGCCGTGACCTCCACCTATCCAGGGGAAGGCAAGACCAGCACGGCCCTGTCGCTGGCGGTCTTCGCCGCCTCCCTGGGCCAGCGGGTGGTGGTGGTGGATTTCGATATCCGGCGGCCGATGGTCCAAGCCCAGCTTGGCCTGCCGCCGGAGGCCGGGCTGCTGGAGGTGCTGCGGGGCGAGTGCGCCCTGGAGGAGGTGCTGGAGGTGGACCCGGAATTCGGCCTGTCCGTTCTGGGCGCCGGGCGGGGGGAGAATGTGGCCGATTTGCTGGACGCGCGGCGCATCCGCACCTTGATCCGCATGCTGGCCCAGACCCATGACCTGATCATCTTCGATACCGCCCCTGCCCTGGCCGTGGCCGATACGCGGATGATCTGCCAGCAGGTGGATGGGGTCGTCTTCGCCGTCCGCTGGGCATCGACGGCCCGGCGGGCGGTCCAGGGGGCCATCGCCCAGTTGGACCTGGGCGACAAGGCGGCGGCGGGCGTGCTGCTGACCCGGGTGGACACTGTGCGGCACCGTGCCTACGGCTTCCAGGACAGCGCGCTCTACCATCGGTCGCTCCAGCGCTACTACACGGGCTGACCAGAAGGAACCGACCCGGCATGGACGTGACCATCTGCATCGCGACATACCGGCGCCCGACGGCGCTGCGGCGGCTGCTTGAGGAACTGGCGAAGCAGGAGCTGGGGCGCTGGGCGGATATCCGCCTGTCGGTCCTGGTGGTGGACAACAATCCGGAGGGGGACGCGGCGGCAGTGGTGGAGGCGCTGCGCCCCGACCACCGCCTGCCACTGCGCTATGCCCATGAGATGCGGCGCGGTATCTCCCAGGCCCGCAACCGGGCACTGGCGGAGACGGGGGGCAGCGACCTGATCGCCTTCATCGATGATGATGAGTTGCCGGTCACCGACTGGATCGCCCGGCTGCTGGACCTGCGGGAGCGGACGGGGGCGGAGGCGGTGATGGGCCGGATCGTGCCGGAATTCGACGGCCCCGTCCCCGCCTGGGCCCTGCGCGGCGGCTTCTATGAGCATCCGCACCACCGGGATGGGGAGTTGCTGACCTATGCCTATACCGGCAATGTCCTGCTGGACCGCCGGGCGGTGGCGCGGGACGGGTTGCGCTTCGACGAGGCCCTGGGCCTGGCGGGGGGGGAGGATCTGTGCTTCTTCGCCGCCGCGCGGGAGAAGGGTTGGCGCATCGCCTGGGCGGAGAAGGCGGTGGTGGCGGAGATCATTCCGGCGTCGCGCCTCCGCCTGGGCTGGCTGCTGCGCCGCTGGTACCGCACCGGCAACACGGACGGGCTTATGCTGCTACGCCGCCGTCCGGGCCTGGGCGGGCGGGTGCGGGGGATCGCCGGCGGGCTGGCCCGGGTGGGGGCCGGCAGTGTGGCCGTGGCCGCCAGCGGCGTTCTGGCGGCGGTGGGGCGGGCCCATGTGCCGATCGGGCGGATGTACACCCTGTCCCGCGGCCTGGGCATGATCAGTGCGGCCCTGGGCACCACCTTCCAGGAATACAAGCGGACGGACGGGCGGATGGACGGGGGCGGCTGATCCAGCCTGCCCGTCCATCCGCCCCCTACCACCCCGTCAATGGGCGCCGCTGCCGAACAGCACGGCCTTGGGCGTCTTCGCCAGGATCTTCAGGTCCAGGGCCAGGGACCATGCCTGGGCGTATTCGGTGTCCAGGCGGACACGCTGGTCGTAGCCCACATCCGACCGGCCGCTGATCTGCCACAGCCCGGTCAGGCCGGGGGTGCAGCTCAGGTAATGCGAATAGGCGTCGCCATAGAAATGGATCTCCTTGTCCGTGATCGGGCGGGGCCCGACCAGGCTCATCTCCCCCGCCAGGACGTTGAACAGCTGCGGCAGCTCATCCAGGCTGGTCTTCCGCAGGACCCGGCCCAGGCGGGTGACGCGGGGGTCCCGGCGCAGCTTGAACGTCGCCTCCCATTCCAGCCTGGCGTCGGGGTCCTGGTCCAGATGGCGGTCCAGGACGGCCTGGGCATCGACGCACATGGTCCGGAACTTCAGGCATTTGAACCGGCGCCCCCCGGCGCCGATGCGTTCATGCCGGATCAGGACCGGCCCGCCGCGGCCTTGTGCCCAGATCAACAGGGCCAGGGCCGCCAGGGCGGGTGCCAGCACCAGGATCAGCAGCGCCGCCGACGACAGGTCGAAGGCGCGTTTGGCCGAGCGCCGGGCCCGCCAAGGGGACAAGGCCCGCCTGCGACCGGGCCGGGGCGCGTCATGCCAGACGGCAACGGAATCCCGAGACATCTCCAGAGCTCCTTCTTTTTCGCTTCTCTGCCGGCGGCAGGACCGCCGCCGGAACCCGGCCGGGCTTGGGGCCCGGCTCCCGTGTCAACCGCATCGGCAAGGATCAACCGGTGCGGATATCGCCGCGTGCCGCCGGCCCCGGTCGGGGGGCGGGTGGAACAACGGTCACCGGCCCGCGGACGGAGGCGGCGGGGCGCCAAGTGGCGAAGCGCGCCCCGAACAGGGACAGCACCACCCCGGTGGAGGTGGCGAGCATCGCGCCTGCGATCCCGAACACCTGGGCGAAGGGTTTGACCCCACCCCAGGCCAGCAGGGCGGCCATGAATCCCGCCGCGGCCGCCCAGGCCAGGGCCCCCGCCCCGGCCCAGAGCCCCAGCGCCAGCAGTGCGGCCAGGGTTGCGGCGGTGAGCGTCAGGCCGGACAGCCAGCGCAGCCCCTTGTGCGCCACGTACATGTATCGCTGAACGGGGGAGAGGTTTTTCAGCCGGGGGCGCAGCAGCCGGTGCACATTGGCAGACTGGCAGGCGATGCGGATTTTGCGCCGCAGCTCATCCCCACTGGCCGTGGCCGTGTTCTCCCAAGCCCTGGCGTCGGGCGCGGAGACCACGCGCCACCCATCGCAGAGGATGGAGAGGGAGAGGTAGAAATCATCGATGATGTCCGGCGGCACCGGGCGGTGCATGTCCCGGCGGATGGCGAACAGCGACCCGTCGGCCCCCATCACGCTGCCCAGCGCGCTCTCCCCGCGCTTGATCGCCTCCTCCAGGCGCCAATAGGCGGAGTTCACGCCCGCGGTGGGGGAGGCGGACCCGTTGGTGTAGATCAGATGGCCGCAGACACAGCCGACCGACGGCCCCGTTTCCGGATCGGTGAAGCGGGCGGCCAGTGCCCGGGGTGCATCCACATCCACCATCACATTGGCGTCGGAGAAGATCAGGATGTCGCCGCGGGCCCGGGCGACCAGCTGGTTCATGCCGTGGCTCTTGCCCCGGCGCACCTCCCCCACCACGACCGTGATGCGGTCGGTGAAGCCGGCCAGGATCTCCGCCGTCCGATCGCCCCGACCGTCCACATAGACCAGCAGCTCCAGCCCCGGTGTCGCGTCCTGCAAGGCCAGCATGTTCCGCGCCTTGTCGGCGATCACCGCCTCCTCGTTATAGGCGCAGACACACATGGACATACGGGGGGGGGACATGAGGGGCTGCGGCGGCAGTGGCCGGGCCATGGGTACCCGATGCCGGGGCTGGGGCAGCCAGCGCAGCGTCAGGGGATAGAGGAGGAAGGGGAAGATCGTGAGGGTGAACAGGATCAGGGCGGCAAGGACGGCGCCTTCCATGATCTGCCTCCAGGGCGTTGCGTGCAGGGGGCCGGCAAGGGACCCCTCACGAACGCCACCGCCCCCGCTTCCGCCCTGAAGGCAAGCTGGTTAGCTCCCCGGCCCCGCCGCGATGACGGAACCGACCGCAAGAAAGGGGTGCCGGCCCTGACCCGGCCCCCCGTATCGGCCAGGGACTATCGGGGGCGGAGGTACCGGGAATGGTTGATCCAGCCGGACAGCAGGAACAATCGGGTCAACCGGTGCGGGGCGTGGCCGGCGCTGTCCAAAGTGTCATAGGCCGCGGTCACGAACGCTTCCCCCCCCCGGCGGTCCCAGACGGGACAATCCAGGATCTCCCCCGTGATAAAATCCCGATGGCGGCGGAGGACGGGCCGGGGGTCGAAATCGAAGATGCGCTTGCCCACCCTGTCGGCATCGTAATCCGCGAACCGCGACAGCATCTCCCGCCACAAAACCTTGTTACGGCGGGGGCGTTCCGTGAAGCGCCAGGGTTCCGGCAGGTTGAACACATATTCGGCAAGGGCCGGATCGGCATAGGGGAAGGTCGCCTGCATGCCCCAGGCCGGGGCCGTCAGGCGGGCCTTCTGCATCACCCGACGGCCGTCGAAATGGCGCACCATCATGGTCCGGAAATCCGACCCGTCCAGATGCCGCCCTGCCCGGCTGATGGTCCGCAGATGGGCCGGCGCGCCAGGATCGGGCACCATCAAGGCCGCCATGTCATGCAGGCGCATCTTCGGCCCGAACAGCGAGTTCTCGGCCCGGCTGAAGATCAGGTTGTTGACCCGGCTCTCCGACAGCAGGAACGGCTGGATGACCCGGCCGATCCAGGTTCCGGCCAGGGGGGACAGGTCCGCGATACGGTCCCGGGACCGGGGGACATAACCGCAATAGACATCGCACCCTGTGCCGTCGAACAGGTGGGTCGCCCCCACCTCCCCCCCCTGGGCCACGGCCATCACATAGGGGACATGGGTCAGGTCCAGGCTGGGTTCCGGGGCATCGGTGAAGGCCTGGACCATACGTTCGCGGAACAAAGCGGGCGCCTGGTCGCACAGCACGGTCCGGTGCGGAACACCCAGCTTCCGGCACAGGGCCGCCGCGAACTCCGCCTCCGCCGCGCTGGCGGGACCTTCGCCGAAGGTGACGGCGGCGGCGCGGCCGGGGGCGACATCCGCCAGGGCCATGAGAAGACCCGTCGAATCCTTGCCGGAGGACAGCATCAGAAGTCCCCGCTCCCCCTGGGGCAGGCTCCGCGCCACCGCATTCAGCACCAGCCGGTGCAGGTGCGCCGGGTCCGGCTCCCGATCCTGCTGGGACAACGCCCGCAGATAGGGGAAGTCGCAGCCATGGATGCCCCGGTCGGAACCATCCCGCGGGATGGTCAGAGTGTCCCCGATCCCCAGGACGGCGACACCTTCGAATACCGTGAACGGAAAGGGCGTCAGGCAGTAGCCCAGCAGGAAGGTCAGGCCTGTCGGCGACAGACGGATAGACTGTCCCAGGGCGGCTGCCGCCTCCAGAAGCGGCCCCGCCGACCGGGCCAGGCGCAGGACCCCGTCGCCGCCGACATGGGTATAGATCGGATGGGATCCGACCGGACAACCGCTGACCCGGACGGCATCCGGCGTGACCTGGACCCGGTCGGCCCAGTCAGCCGGAATCGCCGGGATCACCGCACCCCGATCCAGCGTGAGCGCCAGGACGGGGGTCATTCCTCCCCCCTCCCCTTGGTAAGCCAGAGGGCGATGCCCAGGAACATCCATGCCTGGGTCCAGCGGATATAGATGTTGCGGTTCATCCATCGGCCATGGCCCTGATAGGCGAAGGCCCCGCGATCCGCCATCCACAGGTTCCGAATGGTCCAGTCGAGGACCCGTCCGGCAAGCTCCCGCCGTTCCGCCGTCGGCCGGATCTCCAGCAGGGTGATCAATGCCTGGCCGGTGCAGGTCGGGTCCGCCGGCCACAGCCGATCATGGTAGTACCGGGGCTGGCCGTCGGCGGTGAAGAAGGTCGCGGCGTAGTGGTCAAGGCCGCTGGACACAGCGTCGTCCCAACGCCCTTCCCGCCCCAGCAGCGTGGTGCAGAGGTTTATGGCTTCCAGGTTGTAGCCCGTGTGGAAACTGTCCTGGAAGCCATGGTGACCGGCCTCCCCATAGGGCCAGGACCCGTCCGCACGCTGGGCCGACACGCTGTAATCCACCGCCGACCGGGCCAGCTCGGCCCAGGTGGGCGACCCGCCGCGTACGGCCCCTTCCGCCAGCACATAGGCTGCCCACAGATTGGCATTGTGGACCATGGTATCGGCATCTGGCACGTATCCCAGGAAGACGCGGCCGTCCCGGCGCCGGGGCAGGACACCGGCGACAAAGGCGGCGGCCTCCCGGATCGCGCAATCCCCCTGGTCGGAACGCGGGGCCGATGCCAGGGCGCGGACGGCATAGGCCGTGGCGATGACGTTGGGCCGATCCCGCGGGACCGCGAAGGCCCGGGCCTGCCAATCGAAGGGATACCCCCAGCCCTGGCCGGGACCGAACCAGGATCGGCTGCGCATCGCCGGAAGGCGCCAGGCCAAGGCCTCCTGGTCGCCCTCCCGCCCCAGGACACCGTAGCCGCGGCAGAACAGGGCGACCGTGACCGGATTGAGCGTCGGCGGTACCAGGGCCAGTGGACGCAGATTGACCGGCGAGCGCTTGAAAAGCTGCTGCCAGGCCAGCCGCAGCAGCGGCATCCCGCTGAACGGCAGCGACCGGAACAGGCGGCTTTCCAGACCATCGAACGGGTCCCACCCGTGGAAGTCATCGGCGACGGCACTGTGCTCGATTAGGTCCATCGCCTCCCGCGGGGATGGGAGCGACGTCATGGCCGCACTCCCCAGTCGGCGGCACCGGAAAGGGAGCGGAGCCACAGCTCGGCCGTCATCAACTGCCACAGCCGCAAGGCATTGTCCCGTCGGCCGGCACGGTCGTCGGCGACAAGTGTCGCGACCACCGCCTGATCGACCCATCCGTCCGACACCAGCCGCCCGCGGGGCAGCAGATCATCCACCATCTCCTTCAATTCATTGCGCAGCCAGGACCGCAGCGGCGCCCCGAAGGATGCTTTCGGCCGATGCACGAAATCCCGGGGCAATATCCCCTCCGCCGCCCGCTTCAGGGCGATCTTCGTCCGCCGGGGCGTGGTGCGGTCGGCCGGGCGCAGACGGAACGCCGCCTGGGCGACATGGGTATCGACGAAGGGTACCCGCAGCTCGACAGAAGCGGCCATGCTGGCCCGGTCCGAATAGGTCAGGTTCAGGCCCGGCAGGAACATATGCACGTCGGTGAAGCACATCCGCCCCGGCAGGGAGGCGTCGGGCGCGGCCTGGAACAGACGGCGGTGATCGTCGCACAAGGCCCCGATGGCCGCGCCGTGCCTGGACAGGGTCAGGCGGTCAAGCGCGTCGGGGTCGTAATAGGTGTAGCTCCGCCGGTACGCCTCCTCCTCCGGCAAGTCGGCGAAGGTCAGGAACCGCTGGGCCCAGCGGGTCAGGCGGAAACCGCGCCGATCATCCGCCACGGGCAAGGCCATGGCCGCGCGATGGACGATCCGTCTGACCGGGCCCGGCACCCCCTGCCAGTAGCGGGCGACCATCATCGCCTGATGCCGCCGGTACCCGCCGAAAAGCTCATCCGCCCCCATGCCGGAAAGAAGCACCTTGGCCCCGGCATCCCGGGCCGCCCGACACAGCAGGAACAGGTTGATGGCGGCAGGGTCACCGACCGGTTCGTCCAGCATATGGACCGTTGCCGGCAGCAAGGCGGCCACATCGGGCTCCAACTCGATCTCATGCAGCCGGATCGGGAACAGGCGGGCCAGCCGACGGGCGTAGACAAGGTCGTCCGGCATGGTTTCGAATTGCTGGTCGCGGCTCCGGAAGCCGATGGTGAAGGCATCGATCCCGCCCAGGGTCCGCGCGGCGACGGCGGTGATGAGGCTGGAATCAAGCCCGCCGCTCAACAGGCTCGCCATCGGCACATCCGCGACAAGATGGCAGCGGACCGCCTCCTCCAGGATGGTCCGCAGCTCATCCGGTCCGGGGGTGGGGGCGGATCCGGGGGCCAGATCGCCGACGGGGTCCCAATACCGCGACAGCATCGGCGCCGCGCCTGGACCCAGCCGCATGACATGCCCGGCCGGAAGCTTCTCCACCCCCGCCAGGATGCACCGATCCTCCGGAATCCACTGGTACATCAGGGAAGCCACCATCGCCGCCGGATCGACGGCGACATCGGCAAGCATCGGCCGGATGGCCTTCAGTTCGGAAGCGAAGATGACCGCGCCATCCGCGGTGCGATGCAGAAACAGCGGCTTGATCCCGAAGGGGTCCCGGGCCAGGACCAGTTCACCCGTCCGCAGGTCCAGCAGGGCGAAGGCGAACATGCCGCGCAGCCGCGACAGGGCGCCGGCGCCCCAGCACCGCCAGCTTTCCAGCAGCACTTCCGTATCGGACCGGGTCTGGAAGGAAATGCCGGCCCGCCCCAGCTCCTCCCGCAGCGCGGCGTGATTATAGATCTCCCCGTTGAAACACAGGACCAGCCCGTCCTTCTCAAAGGGCTGGCCTGCCGCATCGGACAGATCCACGATCGCCAAGCGCCGATGGCCCAGGGTCACGGCGGCACCGGCCGCATCGAAGGATCGCAGGCCGGCACCATCGGGCCCGCGATGCCGGATCAGGTCAAGGCATGGCCCAAGGCGTCGGGCCGCATCCGCCAAGCCGTAAGCCCCGATGATGCCGCACATGGCCGCCCGCCCTTCAGGCGCGGCCGCGGCCGACCAGCGCCCGCAGCAGGATAAGGGCGAACCGTGCGTTGGACACGGCATACCGTCGCCACATGCGCCTGGGCTCCTGCAGCAATCGGAACAACCATTCCAGGCCGGATCGCTGCATCCAGGGGGGGGCACGGCGGGTCACACCGGCAACCACATCGAAGGCGCCGCCGACCCCCATCACGAAGGGCACGCCCATGGTGGGGAAATAGGTGCCGCTGAACCGTTCCTTCTTGGGGCTGGTGATGGCGATGAACAGGCAATCGGCACGGGAGGCGCCGATTTGTTCCACCACGCCCGCCTCCTCCCCGTCGCTGAAATACCCGTTGCGGGCGCCGGCGAAGGTCAGTCCCGGATATTTCTGCGTCAGCCGGGCCATGGTCGTGCGCAGAACCTCCTCCCGCGCCCCCAGCAGGAAGGGGCGGTAGCCGCGACGGGCACACAGCTCCATCAGCCGGTCCATAAGATCGATGCCGGTCACCCGCTCGGGCAGGTCGATCGACAGCAGTCGCGCGCCCCAGACGATGCCCATGCCGTCCGCCGTGATCAGGTCGCTTGCGACCACATCATTGCGCAGGACGGGGTCGGACCCCATGGCCACGAACTTGGCGACATTCAGGGCGCAATGGCGCAGGGGGCGGCGGTCCCGCATGGCCGCATCGGCCATGTCGACGGCCGTGTCCAGATCGACCGCATCGACCGGCACCCCCAGGAACGACCGGCGCCACGGGCCCAGGCCCGCGCTTTGCACATCAGAAGACATGGGGACCGACCATATGGAAGGCTGTCCGGGACAGGATCGACAGATCAAGCCAGATGGACCAGTTGTCGATGTACCACAGGTCCAGATCGACCCGCCGCCGCAAGGCGTCGATGGACCGGATCTCCCCCCGGGCGCCGCTGACCTGGGCCAGACCGGTCATGCCGGGCTTGACATGGTGGCGCGCCATGTAATCGCGCAGAATCTCGGCGAAGCGGGCGTCATGTTCGATGGCATGGGGGCGGGGCCCGACCAGGGACATCTCCCCCTTGACCACATTCACCAGCTGGGGAAGCTCATCCAGGCTGCTGCGGCGTAGGATCCGTCCCACCCGGGTGATGCGCGCATCGTCGCGACAGGCCTGCGCCACCGGCGCATCCGGTGGGGCCACCCGCATGGACCGGAACTTCAACACGGTGAACTGCGCGCTGCCGATGCCGCTGCGGGTCTGCCGGAACAGCACCGGCCCCGGCCCTTCCAGGCGGATGGCCAACGCGATCAGCAGCATCAGGGGCATCACCATGACCAGGATGATGCTGCCGACGACGATGTCGAACAGGCGCTTCGTCACCCGGTCGGACGGTGATAGGCCCCGGCGGGTCACCGTATCCAGGACCGAAAGCCGCCCGGCAGGCGCCGCCCGCCGCAGCACCGCCCCGGGTGGCAGGAGCGCCACCGGCACGGGCAGGAACCGCATCGCCTCGAACAGGGAGTCAAGCTGCTGGTCATCCGTCAGATCGGCGGCCACAAGAACCCGTTCGATGGACCTGTTGCGGGCGTGATCCTGGATTCGCCGGACGGCATCGGCCACCTGGGTATCCCATGCCTCCGCCGACAGCGGGATCGCTTCGACGATGTCGATCTGGAAGGGCTTCATCAGGGCGGCGAGATCCGTCCGTAAGGTAGCGGAGCGGAGCACGAGCACCCGTTCATGCAGGATATCGCTGCGGGCGCGGAGGATATAGAACCACAAACCCACGCGGGAGAGCAGCAGCCCAAGGCCGGCGACCAACAGCCACAGCGCCAGCCAGATGCGGGAGTAATCCTCCGTCGTTTTGCTGAGCACGGAGGCCAGAAGCACCAGCGCC
The DNA here is from genome assembly GCA_046045995.1 of Pseudomonadota bacterium. Classification (GTDB taxonomy): domain Bacteria; phylum Pseudomonadota; class Alphaproteobacteria; order Azospirillales; family Azospirillaceae; genus Indioceanicola. The sequence continues at coordinate 13,935 of JBJOKR010000012.1, forward strand.
CAGGCACCGACCCAGGCGCCCGCCAAATTGGACAGCCCGCCCGCGACGGCCCCGATCCGCCCCGGGTGGTAGACCTTGAGCATGCGGGAGGTCAAGCCGAAAGCCATCAGGGCGACAAGGATCGGGAAGAGATAGCTGCCGGGCGGCCAGACCCAACCGTGACGCAGGACATGGGCCAGCAGGGCCGCTCCCAGGACGATCGACAGGTCGGCGATCCGGGCAACATGGAACACCATCTGGACTCGGTCGTGCCCGATATGCGCCGAGGGCGGCGCACCCTGTCTCCCATCGTCGCGATTGACGACATCAATCGCCATCGTGGCTCCCCAGCCGTCCCTGGTGGCACACCGTCTGCGCCACCGTTTCACCCGTGAGAGTATGTATAGGCCACATGGCCTACCGTCAACGACGGCACGGGAGCCGACCATGATAAGTAACAGCAGCTGTACAGAGCCGCTTCCGCCCGATCGATTGCGCGTCTTTTCATGGCCGGTACCCCCGGGCACCGCCGCCGCATCCGCGATTTGGCAAGGGCTGCCTTATGCCTGCCCGACCAGTGCCGCCAGGCTTGCCACGGCGCGCTCCGCGGCCCGGCCATCCCACAGCGGGGGCAGCGCAGCGGCTTCGCCCGGCCGCTCATTTCGTGCCAGGCCTTCATCCAGGGCAGCCGGGAGGCTATCCGGCGTGACCAGCCGGTTCGTCCCATGGGTGATCGTCACGGGCCGTTCCGTCGTCGGGCGTAGGGTGAAGCAGGGGATGCCCAGATAGGTGGTTTCCTCCTGGATGCCGCCGCTGTCGGTGATCACCGCCGCGGACCGGGTCACCAGCCCCATGAACGCCAGGTATCCCAGCGGCGGCAGGCGTCGCAATCCGGGAATGGCATCGAAACGGGCGTCAAGCCCGAAGCGGCGCAGATTCTCCGCCGTGCGGGGATGGACCGGAAAGACGACGGGCAGGCGTGCTGCCACCTGGGCGATGGCGTCGATCAGGGATCCCAGCGCCGCCGTCGTGTCCACATTGGCCGGCCGATGCAGGGTGACAACGGCGAATGCGCCTGTCGCAAGGCCAAGACCCGCGGCGGTGCCGTCGGCGGCGATCCGGGTCCGCTGGGATTCGAAGGCGTCCAGCATGATGTTGCCGATATTGACGATACGCTCCTCCGGCACCCCTTCCCGCCGCAGATTCTCATCCGCATCCGGGGAGGGGGTCCACAGCAGGTCCGAAATCGCATCGGTCAGCAATCGGTTGATCTCCTCCGGCATGGTCCGGTCCAGGCTGCGCAGACCCGCCTCCAGATGGGCGACCGGCAGGTGAAGCTTCTTGGCCGTGATGGCGGCGGCCACTGTGCTGTTCACATCGCCGACGACCACGACCCAATCCGGCCGGGCAGCCTGGCACAGGTCCTCATAGGCCATCATGATGCGGCCGGTGGATTGGGCATGACTGCCCCCGGCAATCCCCAAATGATGGTCGGGCGGCGGAAGCTGAAGGTCCGCGAAGAAACTGTCCGACATTTCGGGAGAGAAGTGCTGGCCCGTGTGGACAAGAACCGGGTTGGCCCAGGTCGTCCGGCGCAAGGCATGGAACAGCGGGCCGACCTTCATGAAGTTCGGCCGTGCCCCGGCAACCAGATGAATATTCATAGTTCGGCTGGACATGATCGGTGCTGATTCGGATGGGACGGTTGCGGGGCGGGTCAGGGACGGCGGGGGCCCGTGTCGGGTCTGAAAAGGGGATTGGCGATGATCTCAACCGCTGTCGCCAGGGTCGGCTTCAGCGCGAAGTTCCGGGCCTTGACCGCCAGGATCTCACCCAAGGGCATGGACTGGGTCGGGACCGGCGAGATCAACAGGCGCCGGGCCATCCGATCCAGGAACCACAGCGCCGGCGGACAGCCGCCCACCTGACCGAACGGCTCCGGCCCCGGGCTCCCGAACAGGAGGGCGCAATAGTCGACCGTCTGTCGGACGATCGTGTCAAGGCCGTTGGCCCCGGCCGTGGCGACGATGCTGCGGCACTCCTCCCCCGAAAGGACCGGCATCAGGGCCAGGATATCCACCAGCCATTTCAGGCGTATCCAGCTATGGGCGGCCCCGTGGATGGCGAGGTAGAGGAACAGATCGGTCGTTGCCAGCACCGGGACATCGCGCCGCCCCGGCCTGGCATGGGACCGACGGGTCCAGACCCCGTCGAAATCCAGGTCCAGCAGGGTCGGATTGCAGAACGGGCGCCAATGGCATTCGACCATCACGCCCGTCTGCGCCGACACATGGATCGTGTTCTTGTCCCAGCGGCGGAAGGCCGGCCATCGCCACGGGAGGGGGCGGTCCGGATGAGGATGGACGCGCCGCAGCCCCAGCCCGGTCAGCAGACCATCCACCGCCTCCAAATCGTCCAGCCGGACCAGGATGTCCAGATCCACCGACATACGCGCCGTGGGCGTCGCGAAGATCCGGGAGGAGACGGCGGGCCCCTTCAGGGCCAGCCAGGGCAGTCCGGCCGCGGCCATCCCATCGGCGATCCGGTCCTGGAGGGCGATCTGGGCCAGGGTCCGGCGGGCCCGGGCCCGTGCGGAGTCGCGGATCGCCCGCTGGAGGGCGGCCGGCAGGTCCTGCCACCCGCTTCGGGCCATGGCCCGTTCCAGCAGCGGGGCTAGATGATGCTGCTCCACAAGGTCCGGCAGGCTGCCGGATGCCGCCACGGGGGCCGGTTCGGGGGCGGGCCGGTCCGTCAGCACGGCCACGGCCCACCGGGTCAGATCGATCAGGACCCCGATGTCATTCGGCAGGTCCGGCGCCTCGGTGCGGCTGGCAGGGATGACGCGCATGTATCGGACCGGACCCGTTGCGGCAGGCTGGTGATGGGGGCTTGGCGGCGCCGGGCGGACGATTACACCGACCAGGGGGCAGGCCCCGACAGGACCGAAGGCCGCCAGCAACCGCGGACACGAGACTAGCTTTCACCGGCCCGGACCTGCAATAAACTTCGCCCGGCGGCGCCCGGCTACCTCCCTCGGCGTTGCCGCCCGACACCCTGCTTATTATGTAGAGCGGGAGTCAGGGAACCGGAGACGGCAGGACCGGGTCCGGAACCCGCGCGGGTCACCATGGGCAGCAAGGCGATGAAGGAACTGACAATGAAGCGGTCGGTCAGCGGCAAAATTCTGGGTGTCGTCGGCATCGGTGCGGTCCTGATGCTTTCCGGCTGCTCTCCGACGATCGGCACCTTCCCGACGGAGCCGGCGCCGACCCTGACCGGCGGTGCGACGGAGGGCTATCGTGTGGAGCCGGGCAACCGAATCCGCATCACCGTCTTCAACGAGCCGACCCTATCCGGCGACTTCACCCTGGATCCCGCGGGGAACATCGCCCTTCCCCTGGTGGGCAACATCCCGACGGCCGGTCTGACGGCCAAGCAGGTGGCCGGCCGGATTGAGGAGTATCTGAGCCGGAACCGTTTCGTTCAGAACCCCAATGTCGCGGTAGAGGTCCAGACCTTCCGTCCTTTCTATGTGCTGGGGGAGGTCCGTCAGCCCGGTGAGTTCCAGTACACATCTGGGATGACGGTCCTGAGCGCCATCGCGCGGGCCGGCGGATACGATTACCGGGCCCGGACGGAGGAAGTGGTTCTGGTCCGCACCGTGGACGGGGAGCAGCGGGAGTATCGCGCCACGGAGCGGACGCTGATCGCGCCGGGCGACATCATCAAGGTTCTGGAGCGGCGCTTCTGACCGGACGGGACCGCCTTTCCCGCACAAGATCCCGGGTCTGGGCCGCACCCAGGCCCAGGATGGCCACCCAGGCCAGTGTGACCGCCGGGATCTCGGCCACGAAATCGACGCCGGAATGCAGCCCGATCTGCACCGTCGCCGCCAGTGCCAGACAGGGATAGGCCCCCCCTTTCACCCGGCTGCCGATGCCCTGGAACACCCGCCCGACGATCACGCCGATGGCCGCCAGCAGCAGCAGTGCCGACGGGATCCCCAGTTCCAGCATCAGCTCCAGATAGGTGTTGTGGACCTCCACCCAGACGGTGTTCTGGGCCGGGGTGCGCAGAATCCGCATAAGGTCCGGAAAGCTGCCCAGACCGTGGCCCAGCACGGGGCGCTCCGCGATGGCCCTCAGTACCAGCGCGTAAATCTGCTGCCGGTCGTTTCCCAGGGTGTCCATTGATGGCGACCACACCAGGGCCGCCCCCCAGGCGGCGGCGATGGAGACGACAAGCGCCCCCAGCACCATGACGGCCCGCCGGCGCCCATACTCACGCCCATACACGGCCATCCCCGCCAAGAACACGATCGCCCCCGCCGTCACCGACAGGAATCCGGCCCGCGATCCGGAAGCAAGGATCGACAACGCCAAAACGACCCAGGCCAGAACGAACACCGCCGTCGGCTTCTGCAGATGCAGGATCAGGGGCCCCCAGCCGGGCCGCCGGCCCTCAAGCCGGATGGCGATCGCCGCCATCGTGCAGAGAAGGCCCAATCCGGCGGCGGCGGCGTAGCTGTTCCGATTGACGAAAGTGCCGGTCAGATACCCCTCATAGGCCCATTTATCGAACCAGAGAATCGTCTCCGAACCCGTCAGATAGACGATCAATCCGTAGACGGCGTAAAGCCCCGCGGCGATCCCCAGGCCTTCGACCAGACGCAGGGCCCGGCGGGGGGACGCCCCATGGACGAAGGCCAGCCAGAAGGCGGCAATGTAGCCCAGCAGACGCAAAATCCCGTCCAAGGTGGCGTCCGGTGCCAAGGACAGGCTGGCATGGACCGGCAGGGCCAGCACTCCCGCCGCTTGCTGCCAGACGGGATGGGCCATGGTCGGCGGCATGCCCGGGATCGCCTGGATGATGGCCCAGATCACCACGGTCCCCGCCAGCAGACCCGGTACCGCCAAATCCGTCCGTGGTGCCGAAAACCGGGGCTTGTCGCGCCAGCGGGCCAGCGGCCAGGTCAGACACAGCAGGGCCAGGACCACGATGGCGATCGTCCAGCCCAGGGGACGGTTCAGTCCCAGGGGCAAGGGCGCCAGCATCAGCACTGCCAGAAATCCGTAGAAATGACCCCGTCGCATATGCCGCTGTGCCGTCTCGACCGTTCGAAGAAAGCTTTTGACCCTCTAAATGGACGAACAGCAGCGACATCATCAAGCGCGCGATCACCGGCATCACTGGAATTCCACCGATCGCCGGACCCGGTGACCGATTTATTCCCCGATCCATCGATGGGTTGAGGTCCGATGGGTTGAGGTATTGCCCGAAAGGATGCTAGAATGACTCATGGGTGTATTTGTTGGGGTACGGAACCATGCGCAAGTTGGCCATCATCGGAATCCTGGGCGCCGCGCTATCGGTCAGCGGCGGCATGTCTGACGCATGGGCCCAGGCACAAGGGGCCGCGGCGCTTAACGCGCTTCCCCCGGCCCTGCGTGCTGCCGTTATCTCGGGCAGCGGGAGCAACGTTCAGCAGGCAATCCAGGTATTGAGCGCCGGCAACCCGCAGCGGATCGCCACGCTGGCTGCGCAAGTGGTCAGCGCGGCAGAAGGGCTTGTCAGCACGAATCCCCAGGCTGCCATCAACGCGGCCGGGGCCGCGGTGGAATCAGTGCGCAATACCGCGGTCCAATCATCATCCCCCCAACAGATCGAACAGGTGGTGACGACGGCGGCGCGCATCTTCGTGTCGCCCCCGGTCCAGCAGGTCGCCCCCGTGGCCGCCGCAAATGTTGCCGCGGCCACGATCCAGGTCGCGGCCAGCCAACCCGCCTCCGTTCAAAGTTCCGTTGCGGTCAGCGCCGTAACCCTTGCCGAGCGGGTCAGCCAGGTGGCCCCGGCCGCCGCAGTCCAGCTGGCCGCCTCCGCGGTGCAGTCGGTGCAGGCCAATTCGGTGCAGACCGCCTCCCCCAGCCAGGCGGCCCAGGTGGCGACCACGGCCGCCCGAATCATCGTTCAGCCCGCGGTCCAGCAGGCGGCACCGGCAGCGGTGGCGCAGGTCGCGGTCGCGGTCACCCAGGTCGCCACCAGCCCGGTCGTTTATCAGGCGGCGCCGCAGGCGGCCGTTACAACCATGGCAAATGCCTTCTCCGCGGCCACCAGCCAGGCGGTTACGGCTGCGGCACCCACAACCGCGCAGACAGTCACGCAGACGTTGAGCCAGGCCAGCACCTCCACCGCGCTGTCCTCCGCCAATCCCAGCAACCCTGCGCAGATCAACGCGATTCTGGCCCGGCCCCAGACAACGACGACCCAGCCGGTACAGACCGGGTCAACCCAGGCCGCGCAGCAGACGACGACAACGACGACCACCCAGCAGACCAACTCGTCCACCCCGCCGACCGTGGCGGAGCCGCCGCCGATCTTCACCTCCAGCCCGTCATGATCGATCGGTCGGATCTCGTCGCGCGGCCTGAAGGTGGTCGGCTGAAATGATGGTGGGTTGGCTGGAACGGATCCAGCGGCTGTTCGCATGGAGTTCGGGTCCGGATCCTGGTTCGCTCTCTCGGGCTCCGGATGGCCTTGCTCTCTATGCCATCGGGGACATCCATGGGGAGCTTGATCTCCTCCGGTCTCTTCTGTCGCGCATCGGGGAAGATCTCCGCGGACTTGCGCCCGGAACCACACCCGTCGTCATCTTCATTGGTGATTACATAGACAGAGGCCCGGACAGCCGGGGTGTGGTCGACCTCCTTGCTTCCGATCCACTGCCGGGTGTCCGCTGCCACTTCCTGCGGGGGAACCACGAGCAGGCGATGTTGGACTTCCTTCAGGATCCCATCGGCACGGCCGACTGGTTGCAGTTCGGCGGCATGGCGACCCTGGACAGCTACGGTGTCCGCATCGGCGGGTTCGCCCCTTCCGCCCTCATGGCCGCACGGGACGACCTGATCTCCCGGCTGCCGGGCGGACACTGGGATTGGCTGGCGAATCTTCCCCTTTCAGCGACCTATGGCGATTACCTATTCGTCCATGCCGGCGTACGACCGGGCGTGCCCCTGGACCGCCAAAGCCCTGAAGATCTGATGACGATTCGCGCGCCCTTCCTGGAGCACCGACGGTCATTCGGTGCCCGGGTAGTGCACGGCCACACGATCACACCGACAATAACCGTACTCTCGAACAGAATTGGCATTGATACCGGCGCTTATGCCACGGGTGTACTGTCCGCCATTCGATTGACAGGGATCGATCTACTTTTATTTGAGGTAAAGCGGGCTTAAATTCAACCGATTGCATAATCTATGCTTCGGTAGTAACTCGATGGTTGACACTGCGTTGCCCGTTCCTGGATAATGGACGTGAATGTTATGTTTCAAAAAATGGTTGGATGTCATGCGCAGCGATACGACCCACCCGGGCGAGCGTTCTCCTGAAACAGCACGGCCGGTGTTTGGGGACCTGCTGTTGGTCGGCGTATCGATGGTGGCGATTTCCGCCGCTGCCCCGGCCCTGGCGCAGAGCAACGCGGCCGCCGACCGGGAGCGGGGCGCTACCATTACCCGGAACGTGGACGACGCGGCCAACCCAAGCGGTGAGGCCGATCCGCAGCGGGTTGATGAAAGCTATCAGGCGCGCGGGATGGAATGGGGCCAGTTCTTATTCTTCCCGCTTCTGGACGTGTCGGCGTCCTATAACTCCAATATCTTCGCGACACGGGACGATGCCAAAGGGGACACGATCACCCGTATCGCCCCGGAATTCCGCCTCCGCTCCCGGTTCAAGGAACATAGCCTGAACTTCCGTGGTCGTCTGGAGCAGTTCGTCTATCTGGATTATACCGACGACAACCGCCTTGACGGGAGTTTGCAGGTCGACGGCCGTTACGATGTCCGGCGCACCTGGGAAATCAACTTCTATGCTGACGCCAACCAGCAGCATGAGGATCGCGGCAGCCCGGATGCGGCAGGCGGGCTGGAGCCGACCCGCACCCGCAATGCCACTGCGCGGGTGAGCACCAAAGCCGACATGGGCCGCTACGGGATCCAGTCCGAGGTCGCCGTGCAGCGTCGGAAGTTTTTTTCCACCCCGGCGGCGAATGAGACAGGCCGTATCGAGCAGGGGTTCCGCGATCGGACCGAACTTTCGGCCATGCTCCGCGGGTCCTATGAGATCTTCCCGGGATACAGCGCTGTTGTGGAAGGAACCGCCGACACGCGCAATTATGATGATGAGCGGGACCGCGCCGGCTTTGATCGGTCGAGCGAGGGTGCGACGTTCCGCGCCGGTATCGGGGTTGACATAAGCCAGGTGATCCGTGGGGATTTCCTGGTCGGTTACCTGAAACAGAACTACGACGATCCGCGCTTGTCCGACCCTACCGGACTGTCCCTGAAGGCGTCGTTCAACTGGACGCCCAGCCGGATGACCGTTGTCGTGCCGAGCTTGGAGCGTAGCGTCTATGAAACGACCACTTCCGGTGCCTCCGGCATGGTACGTACCGGCGGCACCCTAACGGTGCGCCATGAATTGCAGCGGAACCTGGTCGTGACCGGCGTCGGCAGTGTCTTCTTCGACACGTTCAAGGGTTCCGTGCGTGAAGACTGGACCTACGATACCCGGGTTCGCGCTCTTTATTCCCTGTCCGACAACTACTATATCGGCGGGGAGGTCGGCTATCGTAAGCGGACCTCCGATACCCGAAGCCAGGGCTTTGACCAGACGGTGGTTCTGCTGCGGGTCGGTTTCCAGATCTGACCGCCGCGCCCTGAGGGCCGGCAATGCCGCCTTCCGTCCCGATCCGCCTCGCGGGTGGGACATTACAGCGCCCGCCACCGGCAAGGGTGGGAGACTGTGCCGGGTTCGTGTAGGGTCCCGTGGCCCCATGACAGGCGCCCCGCCACCGCTTGACCGGACTGTCGCGCCCTTGGTTCAGTCGTTTCAAGGATCGGTTCAACGATGTCTGATGCTACTTCGGGGACCCCTTCCGGCCTGAGCAGCGTCCGGACATTCCGTGCCTTCGCGGAGATCGACCCGCGCCGCGTGCTGCGGACCCTGTGGCAGCGGAACTGGGTCATCGCGGTGGCCACGGCCCTGTCGATGCTGACAGCCTGGGTCCTGCTGATGCAGGTCACGCCAATGTACACGGCGGAGGCCAAGGTGATGATCGAGGGGCGCAAGACCCGCATCCTCGATGTCCAGGAAATTCTGACCAATTTACAGCCTCAGATGGCAACTGTCATGAGCGAGGTGGAGGTCCTGAATTCCTGGACCATCGCCCGCCGGGTTGCCGACAAGCTTTACCTATATAACGCGCCCGACTTCAACCCGACCTTGGCGCCGGAGGAAGGATCACGGGTATTCGGTGCCCTGCGCACGGCCATGCAGGACATACGTGGTTTCTTGCGCCTGGAACGAACACCCGTCGAGTTGACGCCGGAGGAGCGCGATTACCGCATACGCCAGGCGGTAGTCGGGCGTGTCGCGGCCGGGCTGCGGGTAGAGGCAGTCCGCCAATCCCTTGTCATCCGGATCATCTACCGACACAAGGACCCTGCCCGGGCGGCCCAACTCGCCAATGCCTATGCCGATGCCTATATCGAAGAGCAACTCGATTCCAAGTTCGAGGCCGTGCGCCAGGCGACGACATGGCTGAACAGCCGCCTCTCCTCCTTGCGGGACGCTGTTTTGGCGTCCGAGCGCGCGGTGGAGACGTATCGGGCGGAGCAGGGCCTGATCGGAACCCGCGGCCAATTGGCAAGCCAGCAGAAACTGACGGAGCTGAACTCTCAGCTTGTCATCGCCAAGTCCCGTCGCTCGGAACAGGAAGCGCGGGTTGCGCGGGTGCAGGTCCTGTTGCGCGCCGGGCGGGGACTGGAGGCACAGGATGAAGTGCTGGCCTCCCCCCTTATCCAGCGCCTGAAGGAACAGGAAGCGACCCTGGCGCGGGAGGTGGCGGAGCTTGCCAGCCGCTATGGTGATCGGCACCCGCTGCTTCAGAAGGGCCAGACGGAACTGGCGGAAATCCGCCAGAGGATCGAGGCCGAGATCAACACCCAGGTATCCAGCCTGACCAATGAACTGGCCGTGCTGCGCGAGCGCGAACAGTCCCTGGCGCAGGAGGTCCGGGAGGTCGAGGCCGCCGTCCTGATGCAGAACGAGGATGAGGTCAAGCTGCGCGAACTTGAGCGGGAAGCTGAGGCGAACCGGGTCATCTATGAGACCTTCCTCGCCCGCTTCAAGGAGTCAGGCGAGCAGCAGGAAATACAGCAGGCGGATGTCCGTGTCATCTCCCGGGCCGAAACACCGCGAGCCCCCTCCTCCCCCCAGAAGCGACTGATCATGACCATGGCGATCCTGCTTGGTCTGGTTGGTGGCGCCGCCCTGGTTCTTGTCCTAGAGCATTTTGACACGACCATCCGCACCCGTGACCAGCTTGAATCGGTTCTGGGGCTGCCGGCCTTGGGCATGATTCCGCAGATCGGCCGGAAGGCGACCACGGGCCGGATTGAGGATTACTTGATCGACAGTCCGGCATCTGGATTCGCCGAAGCCTTTCGCATGCTGTGGTTCACCTTGAAGCACGCCCAGGAAGGGTTGACCCTGGAAGGCAAGTCCGCCCGTGTCGTCGTCGTCACCTCCTCCCTTCCCGATGAGGGGAAAAGCCTGACATCCCTGTCGCTGGCGCGCACAGCGGCGAAGATGGGGATCAAGGTCCTGCTGGTCGACGGGGATATCCGCCGCTCCTCCATCGCAAAGAAACTGGGTCTGACCAGTGACAAGGCGCTGATCGATGTCCTTGCCGGAACCGTCAGCCTTCAGGATGCGGTGATCACGGATCCGCGCTCCACGCTTCAGGTGTTGCCGGGACGGACCGTCAACCTGAAGGAACTTGATCTGGTTTCCCTGGCCAACGGTGCGGAGTCGCTGTTCGCCAACCTTCGCAATCATTACGACCTGATCATCGTCGACAGCCCGCCGATCCTGCCGGTTGCGGATGTGCAGGTGCTTGCGAATGCCGCCGATCTGACCGTCTTCTGCGTCCGCTGGGACAAAACGCCCCGCCAGACCGCACTGACGGCCATAAGGATGCTTCAGGACATCCAGGCCACGCTGGCCGGTGTCCTGCTGACCCGTGTCGATTACAGCCGGCATGCGGGGTATGGCTACCAGGATGCGGGCTATTACTATGCGCGGTACCGATCCTACTATGCGGATTGACGAATCCGGCGACCGGCGCGGCCCCCATAGCGCGGGTATGGCGGATCTGATCGTCGGCGTGTTGCTGGCCGGCGGAATCCTGGTGCTGGGCGTTCCCCGTATCCCGGTAGAGCTGACAGTGCTTCGCTGGGGGGAGCCGATCCGTCTGGAAGAACAGGCGGGCGTGGTCACTGGCGATCCGGCCCTGTGCATCGCGGGGGACGACCTGGCGGGCCAGGCCGCCGCATTCAGGGAAGCGCGGCTGTTTGGGTTGTCGGCGCGGGCGGAGGTTCTCTGCGGCCGGCCGGATTATGCCCAGCGCGCCCTGCCCCGGACGGAGGAACGGCTGGCCCGCGGCCCGGCGGACCCGGCGACCTGGCTCCGCCGTGTCCATCTGCAGGAACAAACCTTGCGCTGGGATGGGGCGGTCCAGTCCTGGAACTTATCGGTTGGCCTGGGACGGTTCGATCCGGCGATCATGCCCACCCGGATCGAGGCGGCGATCGTCCTATGGCCCTTCTTGGATGTGACCGCCCGTGATTCCCTGCGCGAACAGATCGTATTGCTTCATGCGGCCGACCCGGTCGCCATGACTCGCGTACTGACCCGTCATCGCCGACATGAGGCGGTGGAACGGGTCCTTGCCGGTGAGCCGGCGGTTCGGGAAACCGTGGATCGTGCCCGGCCGCCCGATCCGTCCACCCCGTGATCCCCCGGCGGGGACTTCCGCAGTTCCACCGCGCCGGGCCGTTACCGCCGGCCATGCGGGGGCGGAGGGTCTGCCCGCAACGACACCCATCCCATAATCAGGACGGCCAGACCGCCGGAGACCAGCAGCGACAGGACCGCGATCCCGATCCTGTCCCCCTCCCCCATCAGCGCTGGTGACAGAGCGAACAAAACGACCTGCATGACAACACAGGCCAATGTGGCCCCGGCCAGGCTGCGCAAGCGGTTCCAGCCCATCAGAAGAATGGACAGGACCGCGTACAGGATCACCACCGGCAGGGCCAGAACCGCCGGAGTCGGCAATGACACCAGCATGGCGACGGCATCGACCCGCATCAGCGCCACGGCCGGGCCCCACCCTGCCGCCGCCGCCGCAACCAGGGCCATCCCGCCCACCGCCAGGATCAGCGCCGCCACCAGGGTCAACGCCAGAGTGGACATCAGCATGGCCAGGATCCGCGCGCGCGTCGGTCGGGTATAGGCCAGGTTCTGGATCTGGACCACAAGGCTGCCCGCCAGGGCGCGGACGGCACCGATCGCCCGCATGTAGATGCCGAGGGTTGCCACTTCCCGGGGGTCACTGATCAGGCCCAGCCAAAGGATGGGCAAGTTGAGCCAGACGTTATAGGCGCCGAAGGAGAGACAGAGGGGGAACGACCGGCGAAGACGCCGCCATGTCGGCCCGATGGCCGGGCGCAGGGAGAGCCCCCGCACGGCCCGCATCCAATCGGCACCGCCATGGCTGAGCCAAAGACCCAGCGCCGCAGTCAGCGCGACGGACAGGATGTATATGGCCGTCATCGTCCCCAAGCCTAAGCGATCCGTCCCGACGATAAGCACCGTGACCGCGAGCAAGGCCACCTGGAAGGGCCCGATCGCCGCCTCCAGCCCGACCGCCGCCATATAGCGCTGCTGCAGGATCAGGCTGTTGCGGCAGAGCGCCACCATCCCGAACAGGATGATCGTCATCTGGATCGACAACCCGGACGAAAGCGGAAGACCCGCCCAGACCAGATAGCCGATGACAATGGGGAGCCCAAGAAGGATGCCCATGAACAGCGCCTCCAGTGCGGCGCGATACACGCGCCAGGCTGCGGTACGGCGCGCCAGGCGGAAGCTGTAGGTAACGAAGCCGAAATCGGCCAGGGCCGCGAACAGCGAAGCGACGGCGACCAGGGTGAAAAATTCACCGCTGGATTGATCCCCGCCCCATTCGACGATCAGCAGAACAAAACCCCATTGGCAGGCCAACCCGCCAGCCCGCAAGGCCGACAACCCCGTGAACCGATGGGCATGCCGCAGGAGACCGCCGCCCATCCTGTCATCCCCCGACCGATCCGCGGGTGGCGGCCGTGGCCTCCCGCCCGGTGGCCCCATAGGTCCCGAGCCATACCCCAAGCGAGAGAAGTATCCATGCCGCCTCCACATCGGCGGCGGTCCATCGGGCCGGCTCCGCGACCAGGGCCGCCGCCGCCCGGGGATCCACCACGCCATGGTCCCGCAGGGCCGGAAGCGCCACCTCCTGCCAGAGGCCGCGCGCACGGGGCAGCCAGGACCGCAGCGGCAGTCCGAACCCGGATTTCGGGCGATAGGCCATCCGCTCCCCGAACTGCTCGGCCGCCAGATGCTTCAACACGATCTTGGTCGATCGCGCCGCCGCCGGCTCAAGCCCGAAGCCCGGAGTCAGCAGCGCGCCGGGCGGCAGGGACCAGGCCAGATCGACAACGGCATTGTCCAAGAACGGAACCCGGTTCTCCACCCCATGGGCCATCGTCATCTTATCCTGGCGGACCAGGAGATCCGGCAGGGAACACCGGGTATCATAGGCCAGGCATCGGTCGAGCAGCGCCCCCTCCCCGCCGCCGAACAGGGCCCGACGGGCCGCCAGGGCTGCCCCGATTTCGGCACCGGGCCGCAGACGGGACAGCACCGCCGGCCGAAGGGCGGCCTGCGACAGGATGAATCGGGTGGGGACATCAAGGCGCGGATCGGCACCGAACCGCCGTTCGAACGCCGCCCCCAGTTTCGGAAGGCGGGTCAAGGCCGGCAGCAAAGGTGCGAGGCGCCCCCCCCACTGGGGATAGAGATAGCGGTGATAGCCCGCGAAGGTTTCATCCGCCCCCTCACCGCTCAGCAGGACGGTGACGTCGCGGCGGGCCCGCTCCGCCAGGGACAGGATGCCCAAGGCGTTCGGATGGCCCAGGGGCTGGTCCATATGCCAGCAAGCCTCAGCAAGCCGCCCTGTGAACTCCGCCTCGGTCAGCAGGATCCGATGCTGCTCCAACCCCACACGGCCGGCAACCTCCGCACTCCACGCCTCCTCCGATAGGGCCGGGTCATCAAGGACGACCGAATAGGCGGACATCCGTCCGGGCCGGGCCTCCACCGCCAGGGAGGCGACCAGAGAGGAATCGATCCCCCCGGAAAGCTGTGTTCCCAAGGGAACATCGGAAATGAGCTGGCGCCGAACCGCATCGGACAAGCTGGACAAGGCGGCTGCCCGTACCGCCCCCTCCCCCTCCACCCGGACCGTCCGGGCGGGCAGGGACCAGTACCGCCGCCGGCGCAGACCGGTGGGCCCGACCTCCATCACGCAACCGGGCTCGACCTGCTCCACCCCGGTGACCAGGGTCGCCGCCCCCGCCCGATACCGGAACAGCAGGAATTCATCGAAGCCGGTGGGATCGGGGGCGGCGTCGAACCCGGGAAGGGCGAAGAAGGCCTTGATCTCCGACGCGAAGGCGACGCGCTCCCCCGACCGCATCCAGTAGAGCGGCTTGATCCCGAACCGGTCGCGGGCCAGCCACAGATGCCCGGTGGCCAGGTCCGCGATGGCAAACGCAAACATCCCGTTCAGCCGTTCCAGCGTCCTGTCCAAACCCCACTGCCGGTATGCTGACAGGATCACCTCCGTATCGGTCGTACTGCGGAAGACGGCACCGGCATGCCGCAGCTCTTCCCGCAGTTCGTCAGCGTTGTAGATCTCCCCGTTGAAGACGATGACAGCCGTGCCGTCGGCATCGACCATGGGCTGATGCCCAGCTTGGCTCAGGTCGCGGATGCTCAGACGGTTGAAGGCGAATCCCCCCTCGAACCTTTCGGTGGGCATGGGCAGGGGGCCCGGCGCAATCGCCCGCCCCAGGTCGACGCCCCGCCGCCCGGCCAGGGAGAACAGATAAAGCCCCGAATCATCCGGTCCGCGATGGGCCTGAAGGCGGGCCATATCGCACAACTGCCTGGGATCAACAGGTTGCCCGTCCATGTGGTAAAGACCGGCCAGCCCGCACATCAGCCCTTCTCCACGCCGCTGCCGATACCCAGGCCGGCCCGCAGGGCGCCCTCCAGGGCCGCCTCGAAATGGTGCAGCTGGAACCGCTGTTCGAAGGCGGCCCGCCCGGCCTGCCCCATGCGTATCCCACGATCCGGGTCGCGCAACAGGTCCGCCAGCCTTTCCTTCAAGCTGTCCGGATCGCGCTGCGGCACCAGGAAACCGGTAACGCCATCCTCCACAATCTCGGGAATCCCGCCTTCCATCGTCGTCACCACCGGAAGCCCGTGGGCCATGGCTTCCAGCAGGACGCCGGGGAAGCATTCCGGACCGTAGAAGGTCGGAAAGGCCATGATGTCGGCGGACCGAAGAAGACGGCCCTTGTCCGCCCCGTAAAGGGGCCCGTGGACCACCACATGGTCGCGCAAACCGCCGGCCTGGACCGCGTCATCAAACCGCCGCCGCACATCGTCGGACTGCCAGGCACCGACGAAGTCGGCCCGGAAATCGAAGCCCTGACGCTTCAACCCGGCCAGGGCCTCAACCAGCACCAGGGGCCCCTTCTCCACGATCATGTTCGACAGGAACAGAACACGCGGCGCCGATCCGCAGCCGGACCGGGGCAGGCCTGGCCCGGCAACGCCAGGTGGACCGCCGGGGCACGGATCCGCGATGCCGTTATGCACGACCGACAGTGCGGAGGGCGGAACCAGATCCGTCACGTCTTGGGCGAGGGAGCGCGCCAGCAGGATCACATGGGCGCCGGAGAAGACGAAGCGATAGAAGCGGTCCAACCAGGGGCGCGTCCTGGCCCCTGCAATTCCCTTGCCCCGCAGATGGAGGATCCGCGCTGTACCGAAAAGCCGCAGCAAGGCTACGAACAGGGCATCCCGCAGGAACGCCCCCCCGGTGGGAGACAAGGTCAGGTAAACCGCCTTGGGCCGGAAAAGCACCAGCAGCATCAGCAGGCGGAAAAAGACGGCAGCCATGGCCCCCAGCTTCGCCGGTCGGAAACGCCCGATGTCGCCGATGCTTGCCGCGAAACGCAGCGGCAGGACCCGGATATCGAACATTTCCCGCAGATGGGCCGATTCCACGGCAAGCCTGTTCATATTCGCGGCGCCATGCACCGGCGGCGGCAGTTGAACCATGAACAGCAACCGGGGGCGCGTCGGCATTGCCCGGTCACCCATGGGAGCCCGCCATACCATACCCCGACACACGACCTTCCGCCTTGTCCCGGGTCGCCTGAACGAAGCCCAGCATCATCGTGACCCCGATCAGGGCGAGCGGACTTTCAATCGCCACATTCACCCAGCAGCTGATATAGGCCATCAGATAGGCCAGATAGGCGGTCTGACGCTCCGGCACCGGGCGATCGGTGGGCCACGCACTGTGCAGGAACCCCAGGGCGAAGAAGATGAACCCGATCAACCCTGTCCGCATCATCATGCTGATGTAGCTGTTGTGGATGCCCCCGGTCATCAGGTCGCCGCCGTCATACAGATTATCCCTATTCAGCAAAGCATAGCTGTTCTGCACCACTTCCCGACCAAAGCCGATCCCGACACCATAGGTGTCCACAACCGTCTGCAACCCATCCTTCCACATCAATGCCCGGACCGTCGTATTCGGATCCTCCAACGCCAGCTGACCAAGATCGATGAAGGTCAAGCCGGCCACACAGGCGGCGGTGAAGCCCACCAGGGCGAAGCGGAACATCAGCGTCGCATGATCACGCCAAAGCAGAATGAACATCATGACCAGCGCGATGTTGATCTGCATTGAGCGATTGACAAGGAAGACCAGGATCGGCACGGCAATGAACGTGACAATAACAAGGCGACGCCAACCTGCCACCTGGATCAGGTAAGCCCAGGCCAGCAACATCGCGAGTTCGCTGTTCACCAAGTTGGACAGAACAAGAGCGGAGCGACCCTGGGCAAGGATGCTGTCCGGTGCGACCATGCTTTCAAGCCAGGGGGAAACGGTAAGGCCCAATACGACCAGCACAACACAGCAGAATGGCATGCTGCCGCTGGCGAAGGCCCGACCGAAGAACCGCCGGAATGCCGCGATCAACGGCACCAACCCGATCACGAATGCCGCCTGGATGGGGATAACACCCGGTTCATAGAACAGGGTCCAGGATGCCGGCAGAACCTCGAAATAGGATAGACCGACATAGATGACGGCGACGACGGTGAAGAGGGAAAAATAGTCGATCGAAAACTGTCGATTGAGAAGGATGCCGTAGATGGCGGCGACAAGGACCGTCAAGCCGAAGCCATAGATGCCGCCAAGCTTAAGCACCGGTCCCAGCACAATGACCGTCGTCATCACCCAGAAGAACGCCCAGTCGAAAATGTTCAACCGACTGGATTGCGGCGCAGCCACCCAGACAGTGGGACGGTTGTAGGCGATGTCAGACAATCCATGCCCCCGCAAAAGCCACATCCGGGGTCGGGAGACCTGCGACCATCTGTCCCCGCGGCCGGACCGTAATTGATTGCGCCCAGGAATAGCACCGATGCGCCGCCTTGTCTTCGCGAGAGATGTCGGAGCATGATGGTCGCGGTTCGCAAGAAACAGGCCCGTCCCACTCCATGCGTCAGCTCAGTCAGAACTACAAGACGGGAATGATCCGTATCGAAACAGTCGCCCCTCCGGCGGTGAAACGGGGCGGCATCCTGGTCAGATCGGCGTTCAGTGTTGTCTCCCCGGGGACAGAGGGGATGAAGGTCCGCGAAGGGCGGATGAACTATCTGGAAAAGGCCCTGGCCCGACCGGATCAGGTCAAGAAGGTGTTGGAATCGGCGCGGCAGCAGGGACTGGCGGCGACATTCCAGAAGGTCAGCAACAAATTGGACAGCCTGACCCCGCTTGGATACGCGGTGTCCGGGGTGGTGGAAGCGGTCGGTCCGGATTGCCCCGGCTTCCATGTCGGCCAGAGGGTGGCCTGCGCCGGTGCGGGGCTTGCCAATCACGCGGAGATCAATTTCGTTCCCCGGAACCTTTGCGTTCCCGTGCCCGACGGCGTGCCGATGGAAGCCGCCGCCTTCGCGACGATGGGCGCCATCGCGATGCACGCGCTGCGCCAGGGCGATCTGCGACTGGGGGAAACCGCCTGCGTGATCGGGCTGGGCCTGGTCGGGCAGCTTCTGATCCAATTACTACGGGCTGCCGGTGTGTCTGTCATCGGGATTGATCCGGATGCAGAACGATGCCGTCTGGCGGTAAGCCAGGGCGCTGTCCATGCGGCCGACCCGACGGATGCGGCCATCTGCTCCGCCCTTCTTGGATTGACGGGGTGCATCGGCGCCGATTGTGTCTTCCTGGCCGCGGCCACCCCGACCAATGCCCCCCTGGAACAGGCCATCGACCTGGTTCGGGACCGCGGGCGCATCGTCGCCGTTGGCAAGACCCGCCTTGACCTTCCCTATGTGGACAGTTTCCGCAAGGAGGTGGAGGTGCGGTTTTCCCGGTCCTATGGCCCCGGGCGCTACGATCCGTCATATGAGGAGCGCGGGAACGATTACCCGGTCGGCTATGTCCGCTGGACGGAAGGGCGCAACCTGTCCGCCTTCCTGGATCTTGTGGCGCGGCGGGCGGTCGATCCGATGGCCCTTGTCGGATCGGTCACCGACTTTGCCGATGCCGTTACGGTTTACGATGCCCTGCATGAGGGCCGGCTGCCCGGTCTGTGCGCCCTGTTCCGGTATGGCCCCGGTTCCGGCACCGCGGACCCCACCCTGGTCCCCGCTGGTGCCCCAGGCGCGAATTCCGGGGCCAAGGCAGACGGGGCCAAGGCAAACGTAGCCGGCGAAGCACGGCGCCCGGGCACCATCGGCATCGCCGCGATCGGTGCCGGCAATTATGCGGCCAGCATGCTGTTCCCCGTGCTGCGGACCTTGCCGGAAGCCCGGCTGCGCGCCGTTGTCACCACCACGCCGCTGTCATCGGCCGATGCCGCGCGGAAATTTGGCTTCGCCAGCCATGGCAGCAATGTGGCGGCTGCCTTGGACGATCCCGGGGTCGATGCCGTCCTGATCGCCACCCGCCATGCCAGTCATGCCGATCTGGCGGTCCGGGCGCTGCAGGCGGGCAGGGCGGTCTTCGTTGAAAAGCCCCTGGCCGTCGATGCGGACGGGCTTTCCCGTGTCGACGCGGCGACAGCGACCAATGATCGCCTGATGGTCGGCTTCAATCGCCGCTTTTCCCCCAGCCTGGTCACCCTGAAGCGCCGGTTCACGGCCGGTACCGGGCCGCTGACCCTTCTCTACCGGGTCCATGCGGGCCCACTTCCCGGCGATGCCTGGCAGCGCCATTCGGATGAGGGCGGCCGGTTCATCGGGGAAGCGGGACATTTCTTCGATTGCTTCGCGTTTTTGACCGGATCCACCCCGGTGGCGGTTACCGCCGCCGCTCTCAGGGGGCGGAATGCCGGCGACAATGACGATAACCTGTCCGTTACGGTGGAGTATGCGGACGGATCGATGGCCACCCTGCTTTACCTGACCCAGGGCGGGCTGAAGGTGCCGAAGGAGCATCTGGAGGTCTTCGGCCAGGGGCGCACGGCCGTGATGGACAATTTCGACAGCGTAACCGTCTTCGACGGCGACCGCCGCCCCGACAGGATCCGGACAGGCGGCGGCAAGGGTCAGGGGGCGATGCTGACCGCCTTCATCCAGGCCTGCCGGGAAGGCGGCCCCATGCCCATCGATCTCACCGGCCTTATCCGCACCAGCCGCCTGACCCTGGCCGCCGCGGAAAGCGCCCGGCAGCGCCGGACCATCCTGCTGGACTGATCCGGCGTTCCGGCCTGCGCCATCCCACCTGGCCCAATCCCCACTGGCCCCATCCTACTTGGGCCCCGCCACAGCCGGCCCCGCCGGGATCCGTTCAGGTCACGCCTTGATGATGACGGGGCCGGTGATCCCCCGTGCTGCACAGGCGTTGCGGGTATCGACGATCAGGGGAACCCGGCGCGCCAGCAGGGCATAGTCGACCGCATCATGGTCGGTGCAGATCAAGGCTGCCTGGAAGCCGGACAGATCCTCCGTCAAGGGCACCGATTGCCTGCCGGCAAGACCGGCGTGCTGGCGGGTATCCGGGATGACCGGAACCAGGGGATCATGGAACGCCGCCTCCGCCCCGCGCCGCTCCAGCAACTCGATGATCCGGAAGGCCGGGCTTTCCCGTGTATCATCGATGTTCTTCTTATAGGCGACGCCGATGACCAGGATCCGCGCCCCGCTCAGTCCACGGCCACCATGGCTGTCCAGCCCCTGGGCCAGCTTCTCGACAACCCTATGCGGCATGGCGGTATTGATTTCCCCCGCCAGCTCGATGAAGCGGGTGGCAATGTCGTATTCCCGGGCCTTCCAGGTCAGGTAGAACGGGTCGATCGGGATACAATGCCCGCCCAACCCCGGCCCCGGGTAGAAGGGCATGTAACCGAATGGCTTCGTCTTTGCCGCCTCGATCACTTCCCAGATATCCACGCCCATCGCTTCATAAACAACCTTCAATTCATTGACCAAGGCGATGTTGACCGACCGGAAGATGTTCTCCGTCAACTTCACCGCTTCCGCCGTCTCACAGGAGGAGACACGGACAGTCCGGCTGATGACGGCATCGTAGAGCCGCTGCACAAGGCTCGCGGCCCAGGGCCCATCCCCGCCCACGATCTTGGGGATGGTCGATGTCTCGTAATCCGGGTTGCCGGGATCCTCGCGCTCGGGGGAATAGCCCAGGAAGAAATCGATGCCGGAGCGGAGGCCCGTCCGCTCCAGGATCGGGCGGAGAAGCTCCGACGTCGTCCCGGGATAGGTGGTCGATTCCAGGATGATGACCTGTCCCGGACGAAGATGCGCCGCGATCTGGGACGCCGTCCGCTCCACATATCGCAGGTCCGGCTCACGCTGCCGGGTCAGCGGCGTCGGCACACAGATCAAAATGGCATCCGCCTCTGCCAGGCGGGAAAAATCGTCCGTCGCCGTGAACAGCCCCTGGGCACAGGCGGCGGCCACCTTCGCCGACGGGATATGGGCAAGGTAGGAGCGGCCGGTGTTCAACATCTCCACCTTCGTCGGGTCGATGTCGAAGCCCAAGACAGGAAATCCCTTGGCAGCGAAGGCGATGACCAGGGGCAGCCCGACATAGCCCAGCCCGATGATGCCGACCGTCGCCTTACGCGCCTCAATCCGTGCCAGCAACGCGCCATGGCTTTCCGGCGGCGACACACCCTGGTCCCCGCCCCCGTTGCGTCCACCCGTCATAACGCCTCCACCCACCGCTCGCTCCAAGCCGCAGACAAATCCCGCCCTTTCATGATTGCTGAT
Organism: Pseudomonadota bacterium; assembly: GCA_046045995.1. Lineage (GTDB taxonomy): Bacteria > Pseudomonadota > Alphaproteobacteria > Azospirillales > Azospirillaceae > Indioceanicola. The sequence continues at coordinate 35,406 of JBJOKR010000012.1, forward strand.
CCAACCCACTGCAACGAGTATATCTCATGCGCTATTTTATTGGGTCTCCGCGAGCGGCGGTGGGGGGGAGGCCGGCACCATGGACTGTCCTATCCCGGGCAGAACCACCGGCCGGCAGACAGCAGAGGACGATAGGGCGCGGCGCCATTCTTGATGGCCCACTGCCAGGCGGGAGAAAACCATTCGTGGCCGGTACGTCATTTGGAACATCCGCGGAGCAGGACATCGCCGATTTCTGGCAACACCATCCGTGCGGAGAATCACTGGTGGATGCGGACCCCGCCGATGCCCAGGCCTTCTTTGACGCCTATGATCGTATGCGCTACCGGCTGGAGGCCCATATCCCCGCCTGCCTGGATGCGATCGGTTTCAAGGGCCGGCGGACCTTGGAGATCGGGCTGGGGCAAGGGGCCGATTCCGAACAGATCATCCGCAGGGGCGCGATCTGGAGCGGCATCGACCTGACAGAGGCGGCGGCCGCCCGTGTCCGACGCCGTCTGACCTTGCGCGATCTTCCCCATGAGCAGATCGTGGTCGGGTCTGCGCTCAATCTCCCCTTTCCCGCCGCATCCCAGGATATCGTTTATTCCCACGGGGTGCTGCACCACATCCCCGATATCCGCACCGCCCAGTCCGAAATCCATCGGGTCCTGCGGCCCGGGGGTCTGCTGGTGGCGATGCTTTATGCCCGTTGGTCGTTGAATTACCTGCTGGCAATCGCGGTTCTGCGTCGCCTTGGCCTATTGGCCCTGTTGGTTTCGGGGCGACGCCCGGGTGGCATTTACGATCACCATGTGGATCAGGCGAAGCGTGAGGGGTGGCACCACTATCTGCGGCTCAGGCGGTTCATCCATGCCAATACGGATGGCCCGGACAATCCCTACAGCAAGGTGTATGACCTTCACAGGGTAAGCGAGGATTTTCCGGATTTTACCATCGCCAAGTCGTATAAGCGTTTCATGCACGCCCCCCCGCTGCCGGTCCATGGCTTGCCCGGCGGCAGCATCATGGGGTGGCATCTGTGGGTCCATCTGACCCCGCGGCGACGCTGATGGGGAGCGCCTGCCGATCGAAAGGCTGCCGGACCCGATGACCGAGGTCACCCGCCTGCTGCACCGCTTCTGGCATCTGGTTCGCACCACCCTGGGGATTCGGCGCGTGGCGCTGGTCGCCGCCCTGACTGTCGCCGGCACGCTGGCGGAGGGGGCGGGCATCCTGATGCTGGTGCCGCTTCTGGCCTATCTCGGCCTGGGGGGGGAGAACCCTGCCCTGCCCGATCCGGCGATCCTGGCCGGGGCGCTTGGGCTGTACCTGGTCATCGTGGCGGGGGCGGCGGGGCTGGCGGCCCTGCGGTCGGTGCAGGCGACGGCCTTGCAGTTGCGGTTGATGGATGCCCTGCGCGGCCGGTTGCATCGCGCGGTCCTGAACCTGTCCTGGCCGGCGTTCCAGTCCTTGCGCGCGGCCGACCTGCAGCATGCCCTGACAACGGAGATCCAGCGCATCGGCCTATTGGTGGACGCGATGGTCAGCCTGGGCGTGGCGATGCTGCTGGTGCCGGTGATGCTGACGGTGGCCCTGGTCCTGTCCCCGGCCCTGACGCTTATGACCCTGGCAGTGGCGGGGATCGCGGTGTTGGCCACCCGCACGCTGGGCCGACGGGTGTTCGAGCTGGGCCGCCGCCAGGGGGATGTCTATCGGGGCATGCTGGCCGACCTGGGCGATGATCTGGCCGGGTTCAAGGTGATCAAGTCCTTCCGCGTGGAGGACGCCCGGGCCGCCGCCATGGGCCGGCATTTTCGCGCCCTGCGCGACGCCCAGATGGCCTATGCCCGCAACCGCGCCGTGGAGCGGGCCCTGCTGCAGATGGCGGCGGCGGTGACGGTGGCCTTGGCCCTGCTGGCGGCGATCGGTCCCTTGGGCTTGAGCCTGGCGGCGGCGGGTGGGCTGATCCTGGCCTTCGGGCGGCTGGCCCAGGCGCTGCTGCGGGCGCTCACCATGTGGCGGATGGCCCTGTCGGCCCTGCCCGCGCTGGAATCGGTGGAAGCGGCCCTTGCCCGCTGTGCAGCAGGGGCGGATGTGGGGGAGGAGCCGGCCACGCCGAGCGTTGAACCGACCGTTGACCTGCCCGCGGCGATCCCTCCCCTGGCCGTGGCCATCGCCTTCACCGGTGTGTCCGTCACCTATCCGGACGGGCGCCGGGGGCTGGCGGGGGTTGAGGCGCGGTTGCCGGCCCGGGCGACCACCGCCCTGATCGGGCCGTCCGGCGCGGGCAAGTCCACCCTTGCCGATCTGGCCGCCGGGCTGTCCGGTCCCGGGGCGGGTCTGGTGACCCTGGACGGCCGGCCCCTGACGGCGGCGGGGCGGCGAGCCTGGCGGGCGCGGGTGGGTCTGGTGCCCCAGGACCCGTTCCTGTTCCATGACACGATCCGTGCCAACCTGCTGGTGGCCCGACCCGATGCGGATGACGCGGCGCTGACCCGAGCGCTGGAGGATGCCGCGGCGCTGGATTTCGTCACCCGCCTGCCACACGGGCTAGGCACGGTGGTCGGGGAGCGGGGATCGGCCCTGTCCGGGGGCGAGCGCCAGCGCATCGCCCTGGCCCGGGCCCTGCTGCGCCGGCCGGAGCTGCTGATCCTGGATGAGGCCACATCCGCCCTGGACCAGGAGACGGAGGCGGCGATCGCCCGCTCCCTGGAGCGGCTGCGCGGTCGCCTGACCGTGTTGGTGATCGCCCACCGGCCCAGCACCGTGCGCGGGGCGGACCATGTCATCCTGATGGAGGGCGGGCGGGTCACCGCCGCCGGCCCCTGGGCGGATATCCGCGGCGCGGCGGGCGACCGGCTGGCGGAGCTGGGGATGGGGTGAGGCAGACCGCAGCGGGCGCGGCGGGAACGCCATGGACTCCGGCGATCGCCGTTCTGCTATCATCATCCTGCGGATGCCAACGAAGAAGGACCCGACAATGTCCACCGCCCTGACGGCCAGACCCCATAGCCTTGTTCACGGCTTCCTGGGCCTGGATCTGGCAGCGGAGCTACTCGACTGTGTCTTTCAGAAGCGTGACGAGATGAAGCCGACAGGGGTCGGCTATGGGGAGACGTCACGAATCGACGAGACCTTCAGGCGGTCGACGGTTCTTCGTGATCTCGGTGTCTACCGGGAGAAAATCATCGAGCGCGCGACAAGTGTGGAGCCGGCGATCCTCGCCGACCTGCACATCAAGCCGTTCGAGCGATCCAGGGTCGAAGTCGAGATCGTTGCCCACGGTGACGGTGCCTTCTGTCGCCGGCATATCGATACCGCCACAGGCACCCACCACCCGAAGACACCGCGCCGCCTGTCCATGGTCTGGTACGCATTCCGTACCCCGAAGGCCTTCACGGGGGGCGCTCTCCGGCTTTATCCGATCACCGGCACTGAATACACCGATATCGAACCCCAGCATGACATGATGGTCGACTTCCCGTCATGGATGCCCCATGAAGTCATGCCCGTCAGCGTCCCGACGGGCCGGTTCGAGGATTCACGCTTCGCCATGAACATCTGGGTTTCCGGAACCTGACACCGGCCGAGGGGGATCTACCGGAATCCACCGCATGAACAGCCGCGAGGGCCCAACCTGTTCAACCCTGAATCCATGCCGTTCATAAAGCGCCCGCGCCCGCGGGTTCATGGGATCGACGGCAAGATCCACCCGCCCTCCCGGCTGTGCAGCCGCAAGATCCTGCAGCCCGCGCAGGATAGCGCTGCCGATCCCCCTGCCCTGCCATACCGGGAGAAGCGTGACGTCGATCAGGCGGAGGCTGGAACTGTTGAGATCCAGATACAGGCGGCCGATCGGGTCCATGCGGTTCTGGATCAGAAGGAAGGTCCCATCCGGGAACCGGGCCAGATAATCCTCATGCTGGGCATCGAACTGCTGGTCGATGAAGGAGCGCTTCATGCCGTCCGGCCAGCCGGTCGCCGATAACTCCGCCTCCCGCGATGATCGATATAGGCGCCGTAGGAACGGCAGGTCCCCGTCCCGGCAGGGGCGGAAACGGACGCCGGGAATCGTAAAGGCGGACTTCCCGAGGGAAGCCCGCCCGAACGGTGTCAGCACTGATCCCACGAGGGCGCCTTAGTCGAAGTTCGGGAAATAACCGTCCCAGCAGATGCAGAACCGCATGATCTGCAGGGGCGACAGGTTGGTGTGTGGCCCGTTGCCACCCGCGACCGACACCGATGCCGCACTCATCGCCGTGGTGGTCGGCGACGTAGTCGCCGAAACATACATGGGAAGGTTGAAGCTCCGGTTTGTCCCCGGCTGAATATACACAGGGGCAAGCGGCAGACCGGACGGCGAGGGCGCTGCCAACCGAGAGCTTCCCGCCTGCAACTGCAAATTGTGATCGTGACTCGGCATCTGGTTCTCGGTCAGGGTGACATTCGCCTGCCCCACCGTGCTGCCCAGCGTGTAGCTGCCCCGTTCGCTGGTGCCGACCCCGAGGCAGGCGAAGCCACGCAGGTCCGGCACCTTGAACGTGTTCTGCTGGGTGCCCGGGAACACGCCGCCGAGCAGCGCGAACAAGGCGGTATACTGGTTCGCTGAATACTGGGTGCCGTCGCAGGTCAACCAACCATACGGGGTGAAGGTATACGGGAAGGCCCGGATTTCTCCGATGAACGCTTCAGCCATGATGTGTCCTCCCCAGGTGTCAGTTGCGTGACGGGAACAGCCCGTTCAGGGCGATGATGTAATTCAGCGCGAAGCTGGGCATGCGGTTTTCATGCGCCTGCCCCCCGCCGGCCGGGTCGAGCACATTCGTCGACATCGCCAGCGTTGGTTGGGTTGCGCCGAACGGAACGTACAGATTGAAGTCATCGCTGGGGTCCGCCAGCATGTTGCCGCCCGGCTGAAGCGACGTGGCCGCATTCTTGCTGGCCTGAAGGGAATGGGTATGGGTCGGCAGTTGGCCTGCGGTCAGGGTGACCGCGTTCACGCCGCCCACCTGCCCCAGCACGTAGGCCTGGTTGTTGGGGCGCTGGCCGGTGCCGACGGGCAGCCGGCCACGCAGGTCCGGCAGCGCGAAGGTGCTGTGTCCGTCGCCGCCATAGGTCGTTCCGATCAGCGCATACAGGGGCTGATACTCATTGATCGGCAACAGCGACCCGTCGCAGGCATGGAAATCCACGGGGATACGCGATATCGGCCACAGGCGGATTTCGCCAATGTAATAATCGGTCATGGGTGTTTCCTTCCTTCATCCAACCTGTGATCAATCGCGCATCGGGTAGATGCCTGACACGCAGATGCCATACGTGGCCGTCAGGAAGGGCTGACGGTTCTCATGGGGCTGGTTCCCGCCCGCGTTGACGATGGCGAAGGCGTTCAACGCCGTGATCTGGTTCGGCACGGTCGGGGTCACCCCATAAACAGGCGGCGGCGCCGCCGGGGCCGGTGCGGGAATAGTCGCAGGAACGACCGGCTGTGCGAACAGTCCATTCACCGGCGCACCCGGTCCATTCGCGTTGACGCCGTTAAGCTGATGGTTGTGCGTGGGCATTTCCGCCAGGGTCAGGGTGACCGTTTCCGCACCGGCCCGCTGACCAACAACCGCCGGAACACCGTTACCGGCCGTGGACCCGGCGCCGACGACGGCGGTTCCCCGCAGATCGGGCAGGTTGAAGTTGGCACCGGACCCGCCGAAATTGTATCCGAGCAATGAAAACAGCGCCTGATTGCTGCTGGATGGCAGACTGCGACCGTCACACGGCAGCCAACCCTGGGGCACGTACCCCATTGAAAAAAGGCGGATTTCACCAATAAATGCATCTGTCACGGGGATTCCTCCATCTTGACGAGGCACGGCATCGCGTCGGATCGGCTTCTCTGCCATCCCGCGTTGGTTCTATGCGTTCCACCACCGACGCCGCATACATCTCATATACCTTTTGGGGAGGGTATCCAAGACTGTTCTATGATCGGGTCGCCGACTCCGAAATTTCATCATCTGGGATCAGATTCGCTATTTACAGAGCACTGGCTGCATTGGCCGCCATCCGGCTGGGAAGGCAGGTTCCTTTCTGTCTGCATAGGATATCGGCGTAGACATCGCCTGGATCGCCACCGCCGGCCGCTCCGGCCAAAGGCGCCTTCCACCGGTCAGGTCAGGTCGTTGATCGCAGCGATCATTGAGCGGAGGCTTGACTTCCAGCGATCGCAGATATACCGTGCGATTGTATAAATTTGTATCGTGATGGAGAAATCTGTGGACCGCCATATCAGTCTCGTTCAGGAAATGGCGCCTCCGGTTGAAGGTCAGCGGGTGCCCTGGGTCGCCCCCCAGTTGACCTGCATCGACGTGAGCGACCGGACGATGGGCGTGGCTGGTCCGAATTTTGATCCTAACTTCAGTGAGCAGTCTTGATCGTGTTCCGGCTTAACCAAGTCCTGACAACCGCGTCGATCGCCAGAACTCTTTTTTCAGTGTGATGTGTGCCGATCATCTTGGTGGCAGGCACCTCTGACGCCTTGGGCCGGTCCTGCATGCCGCACCGCGAGGCGTTGGCTTCCATCTTCGAATGCGCCGGTACTGCGCTGGCATCGATCGACAGGTCTTCGCCACTGATTTCGCGGCGAAGCCGCCCGCTGGTTCTCCGTCCCCTGGACGATGGGTCCGGCATCGTTACAGACGGCTATTTCTGCGGCCTCGATGATCTGGGACGAAGCCTTGATCTACCGCCCGGCACGCCGACACCGGAAATCCTGAACACAGCACTGTCACGCTGGGGCGTTGACGGTCTGAACCGCCTCAACGGTGATTTCGCCTTGACGCGGTATGATGGCCGCGATGGTTCCTGCCTGCTGGCCGTGGACGCCATGGGTCAGCGGTCCATGTACTACGCGGTGGTCGACGGCTGTCTCTATGCCGCATCCCAGCCGAGCCTTCTCCTGGGCTTCCGCGCCGTTCCCGACACGCCGGACCCGGAAGCGGTCGCCTATCGCCTGTACAACCTGCAACGGCTGGCGCCCGACCGCACGCCGTATCGCCACATCAAGCTGCTTCCGCCGGGGCATGCCCTGGTCTGGCGGGATGGGCAGGCGACCGTGCGGCCATTCTGGTCCCCCGTGCCGCGCACGACCATCCGCTACCGGGACGATCGGGAGTATGTGGACGCCGCCCGCGACCTTCTGGACCGGGCGGTCGCGGCGCGCCTGCCCCTGGACGGTCCGTTCCTGTGCCATCTCAGCGCCGGGCTCGACTCCTCGGCGGTGGTCTCCTCCGCTGCGCGGGCACCGGGGCGGGCCTTTCATACCGTCACCGTCCGGCCGGACCCGTCCGCTCCGGCCATCCATGATCCCCGGCGGCACTTCATCGATGAATGGCAAAGGGTCCAGCCGCTGCTGGCATGCTATCCCCAGATCACGGGCCATGGGCTTGACGCGGCGCTTCCCGACGAGCGGGAGGAGGAGATGGGGGGGCTGTTCTGGTCCCGGGACTGGCCCGTTCCCTCCCTTCACACCGCTGGTTGGCTTTATCCGCCGGTATGGGATCTTGCGCGCCGGCTGGGCGTGGGAATCATCCTCAGCGGCAGCATGGGCAATGCCACCTTCAGCCATGACGGAAAGCGCGTCATGGCCGATGCCATCCGCCAGGGGCGGCTGATCCAGGCCCTGCGCTTCCTGGCTGGCGGCAAACAGCCGGGGACGGGGCCGTTCCGCACCCTGTGGCATTTCGGGATCAAGCCGCTGCTGCCCTTCGGTCACCGCTTGACCCGACGGGCCCTGGCCGGACTTCCCGCGAATTCCTGGGCGGATTTCGTCGGGGTGCGCCGTGATGTGGCGGACCGGCTGGGGTTGAACGCCGTTGAATACCCGCTGCCCTTCCGCACAGGGTCCCCCGACCTGGATCACCAGATCGCGGCTATCGAGGAAATGCGGGTCCGGAACGCGACTTTCAGCTTCTTCATGTCTCGCGAGGGATGTGAAATCCGCGACCCCACCGCGGACCGGGAACTGGTCGAATTCTGTCTGGCCATCCCCCGGGACCAGTATCATCGGAACGGCGTCAACCGGTATCTCGCCCGGCGGATGCTGGCCGGCCGGGTGCCCGACGCGATCGTGCAGGAAACGCGCATAGCCCCCGGTCAGCCCGATTGGTTCGCCTGGGCGACCCGGCGCCGCGACTGGATCGGCGCCGAACTGGAGCGGATCGAAAGGTCACCCCTGGCCAACGAGGTCCTGGATGTCGCTCTGATGCGGCGGGTCTTCGACGACTGGCCAGCTACAGCGGAGGAAGCTGCCAAGCCGCCCCGTGTCTACCTGATGCGGCATGCGCTGGGTCACGGCCTCCGCGTCGGGCAGTTCCTCACCCGGCTGGAACGGCGCAACGACTGATCCGGCATATCATGAACCCCGCACGGGGAAAGGTACCTCCATGGCCAGGCGCTCAACCCTGTCCGCCAGATCGTCTAGATGGGACATATCCACCGGGCGGGTCAGGGTCACCACCGGAATGGACCGGGCGATCCCCCCCATGATGGACAGGGCCGCACGGCCGCCATCGATATGGTCGCCGATCGTCCGCCAGTGAACCAGCCTGTGCAGAACAGCAAGGCTTTGGGGCCATGGCAGAGCTCGGATGGATGGACTTGCGACGGCTTCATCCGCCCGCACCACGACGACTGCAACCAAAGGTACAACCTCCGTAACGAATTGGTTCCTGAAGGGAGCGTGGAACTTATCGTCACCGGTCCCGATCCGCAGACGGTCATCCGTCGGGTAGCCCAGCGCAGCCGCCGCACTCCCCCACAGCTTGATCGACGGATATCCCGGCGCCACAAGCCCGGATTTCGGATCGATCACGGCCTGGTCATCGGTCACCAAGCCATGCCCGCGGCGAAGCAATGCCGCCGCCGTTGTTGATTTTCCGGCACCACTGTGTCCGGCCAGGGCCACGGCTCGCCCCCCGATGGTCACCACACAGGCATGCAGCGGTGCCAAACCGCGCTGATGGGACAGGATGGACAAGGCCCCCCCGCACAGCCAGGTGTGGATATGGGCATCGGGGACCGCGGCGGGGGCATCCACCCGGATCTCCCGCCCCGCCCGCACCTGGATATGACCCCAATCGCCCGCCCGGACCCAGGCGGTGCCGTCCGCCGCCAGGGTGATGGACCTTCCCACCTGCGTCAGTTCCGGCGATGGCGGCGGGGGCTGGACCGGCCCGAATTCCACCCGCACATCCGGCGGCCCCGCCTGCACCCCCGGCGCCGCAGGAACCAGGAAGGGCAGCGGCCGGGTCGCGTGCAGGATCAGCCCGTTCAGGCTGTAGCGGTGGCCCGCAGGCTCCGGCCCACCGGCCAGGGGGGACGACAGGGTCATCGGCCGCCCGCCCAGCCCTGACCGCCCGGGCCCGGCGCTTCGGCGCTTGTCGGTGCGGTCAGATCGGCCAGGGGGACATAGGCCCCCGCCTCCTCCCCCCCCATCAGGATCGTCCCGCCCAGGATCAGCCACGCATGGGCCTGAAGATCACCGTCGGCCTTGCGCACGCCGAAGCGGATGGCACCGCCGCGGATACCCCGCCGGGCCAGCAGCAGCCGCCCCGCCACCGCCTGGGCCAGGCAGGTGCTGTGCCAGGGCAGGGCTTCGGCCACCCGCCGGGTGCGGACAGCCATCGCCCGCGCCCGCGCCAGAACGGGGCCGGGTACAGAATCGGCCATGCCAGCGGGCACCGTATCCGGCGCAGGCGCGGCCTGGGTCATGGCCCCGAACAGGCGGTGGCTCCGGCGCAGGGGAACCAGG
>JBJOKR010000013.1:0-44965 GCA_046045995.1 Pseudomonadota bacterium
GGACACGGGGTCCACGGGGTTTCACGGGGGTGGCGGAGGGTATCGGGTTGGGTTGCCGCGCGAAGCGCAATGGGACGTGATGCCTGCGGCGCTTGGCAGCGAAGCCATTGGTGACCTTGGTGTTTGTGGGGTGGTGATCGGTTTGATACCGGGAAGGCGATTGATACCAGGGGCGATGGCGGCCCGGGAAGCTAGGAAATCCGCGGCGAGTGGGGCGGCGGGGGCGGCGGGAGGTGTGGCGGGAGGTTTGATACCGACTGCGCAGAAATGAGCGATCGGGCGCCGCATTTTGCACATGCTTTGATACCAGATTGATCAAAGGACCGACTGGCCATCCGCCTGCAGGGCGACCGCCCGGCTGAAGGCGTTGACCCGACAGGTGGCGAGGCCGACGCGAATCCCGTCAGCGCGCACCACACTATCGGCGCCGGACCAGATGAACAGCATGTTCGGCCAGGCTGTGGTCCCGCCCTGAACGCGCGGCACCTCGGTCTCGGCCCCGTAGGCGTGTCGCCAAGCCTCCGCACAGCGCTGGAAGCTGCCCCGCTCTGTCAGGTTGCCGTCCTTGTCGACAGCGTTACCGCCGAGAAGATCGCAGGCGGCCAGTAACGGGATCATGGTGAGCAGCGCTGTGACGCAGCGCCGAGGCGTGGAGCGATCGGCAACGACCATGACGAGCCCTCCTAATCATCCGTCTTCGGCGCGGCTGGTTGTCCAGCAGGCTGCCAGCCGGCCCGGCAGCCGGAGAGTTCCGCCATCACCGCCATCCACCAGAAGACCAGACCGAGCAATAGAAGCATCGCTGCGGCAGAAAGGCTTAGCCAGACGGGCACAACATCCGCGCCGAGGCCAGGGATGAATGGCAACGCCACAACCCCTAGCGCTGCAAGAACAGCCAGCACTACGAGCCGCCGAAGTGTCCCGGTCAGGTTCTCCAACTCATTCGACAAGGCCGGTGTCATCATCGAAAATCCCCAATTTCTGTTTAGAACAAAACCAAGTTTGGCTGATTGAATGCAATCATCAGCGTATAGTTTGCACCACCGCTTTCGATCCAAAGATACGACTGCGGACGGCGAAGTCGGAGAGGGACTTAGCAGCCGTCATACACATCCCCCATGCCACACGACCTGACCCACGATACGGAGCTGCTGGGCTTGGCTGGCTGTAAGTTCCTGGCCTCTGTAACGGGGATTGTCGGATGAGATCAGGACACCGCCGGTGGCGAAGTTGCGCTCGATCCGTTTAACCACAAGCTCTCCATCCATCGACATCACATAGACGGCGAAATCCTTGAACGCCGTTATGGAGATATCGACCAAAAGCAGGTCGCCGTTGGCGATGGTCGGCTCCATGCTGTCGCCGTTGGCCTCGATCAGGATGAGGTCCTCCGGGTTCCGGCGCAGCGTCCGGCGAACCCACTGCGCCTTGAAGGCCAAATGGTCCACCACCTGCTCGCTGGTGACCACGGCCCCGCCACCGGCAGCAGCGCGGACTTCGTATCGGGGCAGCAGCACGAACTCTGGTCCAATTGCGGCCAACCCATCTTTTGCCGGAGGCGCGGCGCCCGATGCACGCTCACCTCCGGCGACCCAGTTGAGGTCGACGCCGATGGCAATAAGCGGCGCAAGGCTATCCAAGGAGGGACTGCGGTGGCCGGCCTCATAGGTACTGTACGTCCTGAGACCGACGCCCATCTGGTGCGCAAATTCCCGCTGCGTCAGCCCGAGTCGGCCCCTTTCTTCAGCCAGCCGCTCCGCGATCACGCCCTTTCGTTCGTCACTCGCTGACGAACGAAAGGGCGCTATGGGCTTTTTTGCACCTTCGTTCGTGCGCATTTTTACCCCCATAATCAACGGGTTAGGCATTTTTCAGCATTTTTCTGGGGCGCACTGCGCACATTTGACGAGCGAAGCGCGGCTATGTGCTTTGACACATGCGCACAAATGAGCGTAGTCTATTGTCATTGCACAGTTAGACAGTCGGGACGCCATGCAACCCTCCCCCTTCGAGACCAGCCCCGATGATCCGCGGCTGGACGCCATTCCCACAGACCCGCGGGTCCGTCACATCTGGATCAAGGCGGAGCTGGAGTTGGCAGACTCCAGCTTTTCCAAGATCGCCCGTGAACTGGGTTGCGCGCCGCAGAATGTGCGGGCCGCCATGTTCACCAATCTTCGCCGGCCCCAGGAAGCGGTGGCGAATGCCCTCGGCCTGCCCGTCCACCGCCTTTTCCCCGAGTGGTTCGATGGGGATGTGCGTGTCCAGCGTGGCCGGAGAATGTGCGAAGACAATAGCGAAGGCACAATCGGGCGCAATGTCGAAGCTGGTCAGGCGGCCTAGACATGAAGACCGAACGCCGCCTCCCCGCCCTTTCCGCCCCCCGGACCACAACCGATACGGGATCAATCAACCCGGACGGAGCAAGCCTCGCGCACGCACGAGGCGGCGATGACGCGCCCGGCATGGGGCACAACATCCTGACGCCTGACCAGGCCGACGTGATGCGAGCGAGCATCCGGCGCATCCAGTCCATCCAGCGCCAGATCGATGCGCTGAACCGGGACAAGGCCGCCGTTTATGACGCGCTGCGGAACACCGAGGTAGACCCGGCCTTGGTCCGGAAGGTGGTCTACCGCCTAGGGCTGTCCGGCGAAGAGATCGACGCCATCGCCCAGCGAGACGCGAAGCTGGCCGCCTATTGGAGGGCCGTTGCCGACCTGCGCGAGGACGCGGATGGGGATCAGCCCAGTTCCTCTCCGGATGGGTCCCTGCCGTCGTCGAATGGCCGGGAGTAACTGGCCATGGTCCGCCGCCACTGCCCCTCCACCTTCGACCTGCTGAGCTGGGAGCCGCCCTTGGTGGAGCCCCGGTTCGAGCAGGCGCACATCACGAATGCCGCCCACCTGTATGGTCAGCTGTGCCTGGCGATGAGCCAGGTTCTGCGGGATGCGCAGGCGGCCGGGATGGACCGGGAAGCGGTGGCGGCCGCCATGAGCGCCTTCCTGGAGGAAGAGTACACGCTGGACCGGCTGAACGCGGACACAGCCCAGAGCAAGACCAGCCACGTCATCAACGCGGTCCGGCTGTTCGCCATGATCCGGGCGACACGCGATCCCCGGATCATCCAGATGATCGCCGAGCCGATCGGATACGCGGTCATCGACAGGAAGTGGCTGCCAGCCGTCGAGGCGACAATCCTGGAGCTGCAGGAAGCGGAAATCGCCGAACGCAAGCGCATTGCCCGCGACAAGGCGCGGAGGGCTATGGGATGAGCCCGCCGCCGAAGATGCAGGGCCTGACGGCCTCCGAGATCGCCACTGCGCTGAACCTTTCGACCCGGGCGGTGGAGTTGCGCGCCCAGAGGGAGAGCTGGGTCTATCGGGACGGCAAGAAGGGCCGGAACCGCTGCCGGATGTACCTGGTCATGCCGCTGCCCGGCGACGTGAAGGAACTGGTTGTCAATTGGATGGCCAGCCAGGCGGCGGTGGTGATGGACAGCCAGCCGCCCGCCGTCAACGGGAACACGCCGGGCCTGCCGGCGCCCACCCTACCGGATCTGCCCACCCACCAACTGGCGGACTGGCAGCGGCGCTGCCTGGAGGCGCGGGCGGCGCTGCTGATGGAGTTGCGGCGGCTGGCGGGGGAGGCGGGCCTGAATGCGGCCGTGGCGGCCATGGTCCGCCATGCGGCGGCAGGGACATTGCGGTCCGACCTGCTGGCCCTGGTGCCGGCGGCCAATGCCCGCGGCGGCGCTGCGGGCGGCCGTACCCTGTCCGTCCCCACCCTGAAACGCTGGTGGGGGGTGTGGAAGAAGGCCGGCTATGACCCGGCGGTGCTGGCCCCGGTGGACGCCAAGCCGGCGCCGGAGATCCCGGCCTGGGGCCCCGCCTTCCTGGCCCAATACCGGCGGCCCAGCAACCCGTCCGTCACCGATGCGGTGGAGAAGATGACCCTGCCGGCACAGGTCCAGCGGCCGAGTGTGCATCAGGCCCGGCGGTTCCTGGCCACCCTGTCACCGGTGGACCGGGAGCGGGGGCGGCGCAGCCCCCAGGCCCTGCGGGCGCTGCGGCCTTTTGTACGGCGGACCACCGACCACCTGGAGCCGCTGGACGTGATCACGGCCGATGGCCACACGGCCAAGTTCGACGTGGCCCACCCCATCCATGGCCGCCCCTTCCGGCCGGAGATCACCGTGGTGATCGACGTGGCGACGCGGCGGGCCATCGGCTGGTCGGTGGGGTACGCCGAATCGACCTGGACCGTCATGGATGCCTATGGCCACGCCTATCGCAGCACCGGCAAGGCCGCCATCGCCTATACCGACAACGGGTCGGGGTTCGTGAACCAGATCAATGCCGGGCCCCTGATCGGCCTGATGGCACGGCTGGGCACCACCCATGAAACCGGGCGCCCTGGCAACCCCCAGGGCCGCGGCCTGATCGAGCGCAGCTGGCAGAAGCTGTTCATCCAGCCGGCCAAGCGGCTGGCGGCGTTCGCCGGCAAGGACATGGACCGGGATGCCCGCAAGAAGGTGGTGAAGATCACCGAGCGGCATCTGCAGGACCATGGGGCGAGCCCGCTGCTGATGTCCTGGCCTGAGTTCATCGCCTGGGTCGGGGAGCGGGTGGCCGATTACAACGCCAAGGGCCACCGCGCGCTTGGCGGCAAAAGTCCCGACGCCGCATGGGCGGCGCACGAGAACCGGGGCTGGGAGCCCATCCGACTGACGGCGGAAGAGGCGGACAGCTTGTTCCGGCCCCACGAGATCCGCACGGCGCAGCGGGCCGAAATCAGCCTGCACGGGAACCGCTATTTCCACGCTGCCCTGGAACATCACCACGGCCAGCAGGTGCAGGTGGGGTTCGACATCCACGACCCCGCCCGCGTGTGGGTGCGGACCATGGACGGCATCCTGATCTGCGTGGCGGAAGCGGACGGCAACGCACGTCCGTATTTCGACAAGGTGGCCATCGACCGAGCCAAGAACCGGCTGAAGCCGGTGGAACGGAAACGGGCGGAGATCCGGGCCGAGCTGGAGGGCAGCCTGGGCTCAGGCGCGGTGGATGCCGAGTGGACCCCGGCCCCGGAGGAGCTGGCCGCCGCAGAGGCCCGGCAGCAGCAGCTGGAGGGGCCGCGGCAGGCCCCCGCCGACCCGGATCCGGGGGCACGGCCGGTCTTCGGCGACGACATCGACTGGGGCGCCTGGGTCCTGGCGAACCCCGGCAAGGCCACGGAATTCGACAAACGCCGCTTCGACACGCTGGCCCGGACCAGCCTGTCATTCCGCCTGGCCCTGGGCCTGGAGGACGGCGTGGAGCAGAGCGCCGGGTGAGCCCGGCCGAGAGAGAGAGGGTGATCGGATGCGTACAGAGTTTGTGCAGACCAGCGGGGTGAAGACGCTGCTGGCCGGGGTGACCAAGGCCCAGCAGCGCGGAGCGCGGGAGGCCGGGTGGATCACGGTCCAGGGCGACCGCGGCGTGGGCAAGACCCGGGCGCTGCAATGGTGGTCGATGCGGCACCAGGCCGTGTATCTGCGCATGAAGGCCGAATGGACGCCCCGGTGGCTGCTGGAAGAGCTGGCGACGGAGCTGGGGCTGAGCGTCAACGAACGCAACAAGCAGGCCCTGTTCGGCAAGGTGGTCGCCGCGGTGCGGACCAGCGAAACCATCATCGTCCTGGACGAGGTCGAGCTGGAGAAGGTGCGCGGGAAGATCCGGCTGCTGGAGATCCTGCGCGATATCAGCGACCTGACCGAAACGGAGGTGATCATCGGCGGCGACAAGGACGGTATCCGCCATGTCCTGCGCTACGACCAGTTCGCATCCCGCGTGGCGGTGGCTGTGCAGTTCCCGGCGGTGACGCTGGACGATGCCCGGCTGCTGGCGGAGCGGCTGGCCGAGGTGAAGATCGCGCCGGAGGTGGTGGCGGAGATCCACCGCCAGTCGGGCGGCTGGCTGCGGGAGGCGAAGAACGCTGTCGCCGAGGTGGAGCGGCTGGCCCGCATGAACGGGTTGGCGGAGGTGACGCTGGACCATGTTGCCGGCCGGCCGCTGTGCGCGGGCCGCACGGGCAAGGGGAAGTGACCCATGGTCAGCCCGTCGCGCACCGTCCTTGAGGCCCTGCGGGCCGCCGCCGGACCGATGACGATGGCGGAGATCCGGGAGGTGACCGGTCTGCACAATGACCAGGCCTCCTCCGCCATGCGCTCGCTCAACACCCACAACCTGGTCCGGAACTGCCGCCTGGGCACGTATGAGGTCACGGAGGAAGGCCGCGCCGCCGCCCTATCCAAGGTCGGCCAGGGCAAGCCCCTGGCGCCCCACAGCAAGGCCCAGGCCCTGCCCGCCCGGCTGTGGCGGGCGCTGCGGATGGTGCAGGCCTGGTCCACGATCCCGGAGCTGCTGGAGCTATTGGACCTGCCGCAGACGGAGGTACGGGTGCGGACCGCCCGGCGTTACCTGCGGGCCCTGACCAAGGTCGGGGTAACGGAGGTCAGCCGCTATCGGTCAGGCGCGCGCGAACTGCGCTACCGGCTGATCCAGGACCCGGGGCCGAAGGTCCCGGTGTACCGGGTACGGGCCAAAGCGGTCTGGGAACCCAACAGCGGCCGGACTTTGCCCCTCCCCATCCAGGGAGGCCGCCGTGACGACTGATGGGCAGGAAGAGGAATGGATCGCCCTGCTGCGTGACGCTGCCCGGCGGATGGGCAATGAGGCAGCAGGCAAGGCCATCGGAAAGAGCCGACCCTGGGTAAGCCGGGTGCTGAACGGCACGTATGACAAGGACCCGTCGGCCGGCGCCGAGGCTGTCTTGCGTGTCTTCAAGAAGGTGAGCTGCCCCTTCTTGGAGGTCGAGCTGTCCGGGGCAGCCTGCCTGACCCACCAGCGCCGGGAGGCCCCTGCGACGGCGGCCGATGAGGGCTACTGGCACGCACGGGCGTGCCGGGCCTGCCGCGTCGGGGTCGGCAAGGCAGGTGCGCCGTGACCTTCCGGGCCGAGAGCGAGATTGAGTTCCGGGCCGCCGACGGCCGCCGCCGGAAGGCAAGGCTCAACGCCTGGGTCGGCCCCCGGGAGGGCCTCTACCGCCTGTTTGTCACCGATAAGGGCTCCGGCCTGCACCTAACGCTTACCACCCCAGATCCCTCAACCACGCCCACGGAGGTAGTGCCATGACCCAGCGCGCGCCTGTCCGAGTGTTCCAGCCCCTTCCCGACCTGATCGGCCGGACCCACCCCGTCGACGGTGGGATGGCGATGGCGACCTGCCATGCCGCCTATGTGACCTATGGCGACACGGTGCTGGTCTGCACCCTGTCCACCGGGGAGCTGCACCTGGAGGTGCGTGCGGCCGAGGTGCTGCATGACCCGGTGGAGGTGACCAGCACCGCCCGTGCCGTCATCGCCTGCGGCCGGTCCGGTCTGACGGCGGCCCAGGACCGGCGGGTGCTGGCACTGGCGCTGGCCGCGCTGGCCCAATGCTATGCCGACGGCCTGATGCTGGGGCCCATCCAGTGGGAGCCCTGGCCCGAGGTTACCCGCCCCCCGGCCCACCCGGTGCAGCCATGAGGGGCGTCTACCTGCCCCCCGGCACCCCGCCCGACCTGGCGGCGGAGCACCCCCGGCGGGCCCGGCGCCCGCTGGCCCTGGGCCTGTGGTACCGGCGGCGCTGGCGGGTGACCTGCCGCCGCCTGCTGGCGGCTTGGCTGGCCTGGCTGGACCGCCGCGCGGGCTGGCAGCCCGGGCCGGACGGGCGGCTGCGCCCGCCGCCCAGGCCCCTGGTCCCGCCGGCTTACCTGCTGGCCCTTGGCCAGCGCTACGTCTCCCCCGCCCTGCCCCGCCGCCGCGGCCTGCTGCGCCGGGTTTGGGCAGCCCTTCTCGACCGCGACAACTGACCAACAGGAGCACCCGATGACGACGATTCCCGTGCCCCCGGGCTACATGAAGGATGCGAAGGGCCGTCTGGTCCCCGACAGCCTGGTGAAGCCCGCCGACAAGCTGATGGACCAGACGGTCCGGTCGCTGATCGGCCATGCCGAGGCCCTGTCGGCCCGGATCGGCCGGTTCAAGGGCCATTGCTTCGACGACGTGAACGCCCTCCTGGCCCTGCTCGCCGAGCAGTACGGGGAAACCCGCGGCGGGGCCAAGGGCAACGTATCCCTGACCAGCTTCGACGGCTGCCTGAAGGTGCAGGTGGCGGTATCCGACCGCATCGCCTTCGGCCCCGAGCTGCAGATCGCCAAGTCGCTGGTCGACCAGTGCATCATCAGCTGGTCCGAGGGGGCGCGCGCCGAGATCTGCGCCCTGGTGGACGGCGCCTTCCAGGTGGACAAGGAGGGGACCGTCAACCGCGAAGCGCTGCTGCGCCTGCGCCGCCTGGATATCCGGGACGAGACCTGGACCAAGGCCATGGAGGCGCTGACCGACAGCATCCGGGTCGAGGGGTCGAAGACCTACATGCGCTTCTACCGTCGCGTCACGCCCGAGGATGCCTGGAGCCCGATTTCAATCGACCTCGCCGCCGTCAGCGCCCCGGCGCCGACCGCAGCCGCCGCCGAGTGAGGTGGGCGATGGACCAGAACACCACCAACCTGGTGAAGGACCAGTCTGCGGGCCTGGCCGACGCGCTGCGCGTCGCCGCGCGCCAGTTCGCCGATGCGAATGGCGGCAAGATGCGGCCCGACGTGCTGCTCTCCGGCATCCTGAACTTCTACATCGCATCGACGGCGGCCATGGCGGCGATGCAGGGCCCGGCAGCGCTGAAGGCCGCCAATGTCGGCCTGGACATCGCGCGGGATTCCATCAAGTCCCTGGCCGACAAGGGCATGGTGAAGGAGACGACGGTCCTTCTGACGTCGCCGCCGGCGACCGACCATCGGCAGTCGATCCGCGAGCATGGCGGCGTGCCGGTCGATAGCCCATGGGGTGCTGCCCTGGACGGCTTCATCGCGGCGTTCGGCGCGGCGTGCGAGACGGCGCAGATGACCGAGTGGTCGGAAGCGGAATCGCTGCTGGTCACCGCCTGCGCCCATATCATGGCCCAGGAGGCCGGTATCGACGATGCCGCCCTCCGCGACCGGGCGCTCTACCTCGGCAAGTCCGTCGCCAGCCTGGCCGTTAAGCTGCGGGCTGAGTGCCGCGCCCAAGGCTGGGAACTCCTCCATCCGGCTGGGAGGGCGTGAACCATGACTTACTCCCCCATCATGTCCGGCGACACGGCGGCCGCGCTGCGCGCCGATGCAGCTCGCCGGGAGCGGTCCCAGTCCGGTTCCCAACCACCCGTGAAGACTGTGGTCGTGGCACCACCGGTCGCAGCCCGTCCGGCCACGGCATCCACCTATGGCGCCGTGCCGGCATCACCGGAGCAGATGGGCCCGCCGCCGGAGCTGCGCTGGCTGCCCCTGTCCGCGCTTTACATCGACCACCGCTACCAGCGCGAGGTCAGTCAGGACGGCGGCCGCAATGTCGGGCACATCATCGAGCGGTTCCGGTGGCGCGACTTCGGCGTGCTTCTGGTAGCCGCGATGCCGGACGGGCGGTATGCCGTCATCGACGGGCAGCATCGTTACCTGGCCGCGAGCTGCCATCCCGCGGTAACGGACGTGCCGTGCGCCATCGTTTCCGCGGAGGAGATGCCGGAGCAGGCCCGGACCTTTGTCGCGGTCAACCGGGACCGCAAGGCCCTGAACGCCTTCCAGCTGCACCATGCCAATGTGGCCGCGGGTGACAAGGACGCCCGCCGTATCCAGGCCGTGGTGGACGCCGCGGGCATGGTGGTGCCGCGGAACAACCTGTCGGCCGACCACTACCGCCTCTACCACCTGTGCTTTGTTTCCGGCCTGGCCAAGCAGATCTGGCTGCACGGGGACGAGGTAGTGATCGACGCGCTGAAGGTCGCCCGAGGCGCTGCGGAGAAGGTCGAGGGTGGGCGGGTGCGGGGACCGATCGTCGCCGCCGTTGCCGCCCTGCTGAAGCGCCATCCCGGTGCCGACCATGATCGCCTTGTCAAGCTGCTGGTCGACCGGCCGGGGGACGAACTGCAGGAGGCCGCCTCCGCCTATCGCAAGATGTTCGGCGGCACCACGGCCGCTGCCCTGGAGGCGGCTGTGGTCAAGGCCTACAACGCCAGCCTCCCCGCCGACCGGCGCCTGCCGGAAGGGGGCAGCCATGGGTGAGTTGCTCTTCCAGGATGGGGCCGCCGCCGGCGGCCCGGCCAAGCGCCGAGGCCATGCTTGGACGCCTGGCAGCGGTCCGGTGGGGGAGACTTGCGGCACCTGTGGCCACCGCGTGCGCGTGGAGCTGTCGAAGACCTATCAGAAGTGCGGTCTCATGCATCGCCACTGGACCCGCGCCCGCGGGACCGACGTGCGCTGTCGAGATGCGGCCTGCCGGGAATGGACCCCCTGCCAAACGCAGGCGGAGAACTGAGCCCATGGCCCGGCCCGCCCGCTACCTGCCCCTGGCCCAGGTCCTCCGCCTGCTCGACAAGCCGCTCTCGGCCGATGGGCGGGAGCGGTGCCGGCTGGCGGTGCGGCAGGTCCTGGTGGGCCCACTCGACCGCGGCCAGGCGGAGGCGGAGTTCCTGGCGGCGGCCGAGGTGCTGGCGGCCAGGGGCGCCACCGAAGCCGACCTCCGCGACCTCCTGTCCGAGGAGGACGCGGCCCTGCAACGCTCCCACAGGAGGCGGAGCCGACCATGACGAAGGCCCACCCTGTCCCTGCCCGCAGCAACCGCACCCGCAAGCCCCATGAGGCGCGGGAGCTGGCGGTCGGGCTGATCATCATGGGTACCAGCGCCGACACCATCCGACTGCTGACCGACCTGTCGAAAGCCGAGTTGCGCGCCCTGGAGCGCCGCGTGCTGGGCCAATCCCCGTTCCGGAGCGCCGCCCCATGACAAACCCGATGAAGCGCAGCGCCAACCCCTCCACCCCCAAGGCCCCGCCCGCCCCCGGGGGGCAGGCTGCCGCCCTGAAACGGGTGCAGGCGACCCGCCGCCAGCTGCCCGCCCTGGCCGATGAGGCGACCTGGCGGGCCTTCCTGGGCCTGCATGCCGGGGGCGAGACGTCAACCCGGGCGATGACGGAGGCGCAGCTGATTTTGGTGCATAAGGCCATGATCGCGGCCGGCGCCCCGGACACCAGCGCCACCGCCCGCGCCGGCGCCGCCCGGGTGCCGCGCGATGATCGCCAAGCGCGGAAGCTCCAGGCCATGTGGATCACGATGGCCCAGGCCGGGGTGGTCCGCGACCGCCGGGACAAGGCTTTGCTGGCCTGGTGCGCCGGTGAACTGGGCATGCCGGAGCTGGCCAGTCTGAGGTGGGTCTCGACCGTCGAGAAATCCATGCTGATCGACCGGCTGAAAGCCTATGCCCGCCGGGAAGGGGTGGATGTCCATGGCTAAGCACCACCGCCCCATCCATCCCCTGTTTGTCACGGACCATGCCCGGCAGCGGCTTCAGCAGCGCCACGGTCTGACCTGGTCGGCAGGGCTGACCCAGGTCCTGCTGGCGCAGCTTCTGGCGGCCCAGCTGCCGCCGGCCAAGGGGCTGGCGCAGGCCGAGCTGATCGCCGTCTGCGGCAGGCGGTCGCGCGGGTGGTGGAAGATCGAGCTGGCCGGGCGGCCGCTGCTGGCCTGCATCGAGCTGGCGACCACGCCCACGGTCATCACGTTCCTCGGCCCCACCGACGACTTCCGGAGCTTCTGAGATGTATCGGGCGGACGGTCACAGCCTGTACCACCCCGACGGGCGCCTGATCCTGGGTGGCCCCGCGACGGAGATCGCCGCCTTCGCGGCCGCCTTGTCCGCCGCCATGCCCGCGACGGACCGTCTGCTGCGCGCGGCCCTGCTGGACCTGATCGAAGCCACCAGCGACTGTTCCTTTGCGCCCTACATCCCCCTGTCGGAGGGGGAGGCGGCCGAGTTGGAGCAGGTGCGGCGTGACAGCGGCCGCCGGGCGCAGGAGGCCGATGCCCTGTTCGCGCAGGGGAGGCTTGCCCTGTGAGCGCGCCGCCCCGCCACAGCCTGACCGATGAAGAGGCGGAGCGGCTGCGCCGCCGGGACAGCCTGCCCATGTGGCCGGAAGTCTATTTGACCATCGTGCGGGTGGCGGGGGAGGAGCGGACGCGGCGGCTGGCGCGGGAGCTGGGGGGCGAGCGGGTGGAGTTCCCGGCCAACCCCCGGCCGGACAACCGGCTGGTGGCCATCCTTGGCCGCCGGGCGGTGCAACTGCTGCACCAGGAGTTCGGGGCCGCCCGGGTCAAGCTGCCCGGGGCGGTCAACTACCTGACCCTGTGCCGGGCGAGAGAGCTGCGGGCCAAGGGCAAAACCCTGCGCCAGATCGCAGGCCTGCTGAACCGGGATGTGGATACCATCAGCCGGTACTGCATGGGCGTGGAGCCGATTTGCGCAAACCTGCAAATCGGCCCGAAATCCGCCCCCCGGCCGGAGCCGCCGCCCCTGCCCCTGTTCGCGTGGCGGCGCGGGAGACGCACCGATGGCTGACTCTCCCCTCCTGGCTATGCAACCCTGCCCATTACCGCCCGCCATCCCGGCGGGCCTGGGTAACGGAGGCAGCATGTCGTTCGGCAAGGATGTCGCGACCGATCCGGAGACGATCTTGATCGGATTCGACCGGGTCATGGAGACGGTGGAAGGGGTGCCGGCCTGGGTGCTGGGCCATCTGCGCAGCGGCTATGTCATCGCCAACAGATCCGGTGACACGCGATTAGAGGAACGCTACATCGCGGCGGGTCTCAGCGAAGCGGACTGGCGTTGGCCCTGGCTGGAAAACTGGATCGCGCGGTTCACGGAGGAAAATCTGTGGCCCGTAACCTACAAGGACTATCAGCACATCGCGGCCGGTCGGCCGGCGCCGGTGTCCGTTGCAGACGCCCTGCGCTGGCTGACAGTGGACGATCTGCGTGCGGTGGCTGGAACGGTATGCCCCACCGCGAAGGTGCCGCGTGCCAAGGCCGGGATCATCACGCTCTTGGAGCAGCACCTTGACCTGCCTGCGGCTTTGGCCCTCCTGCCCGAAGATCAGCGGGTCTCCTCCCCCCCGAACCCCAAGCACCTGAGCCACGAGCGGGCGCGGCTGCTGGCGCACACGATTTCGCATTCCGTTTTCGAGATACGCCGCTACCAGCAGGGTTCGGACATGGAGGATTGGGAGATCGACTTCGAGTTGGCGGAAGACTTCGATCCGGTCGGCGCCGCCTTTGCCCGCCCCATTGTCGAGCGGATCAGGCAGACAAAGGAAGGATCCCTCCCACCCTACTTCCCCGGCGACATGACCCGTGTCGATTGGATCACCCCCTCCCTGCGCCGTATGCGAGAGCGGAAGGTAGGTGAGGCATGACCGGCGCATCTGATTTGACACCATCGCGCCATCGGCGTTACCGTCCTGCCACGGGCCTCGAAAACCCGATGATCACAGGCGGTGACGCCACCCGAGAGCTTGGCGCGGACCAATCCGCTTCAGCCCAGGGTCCCCATGCGCATGTCCAGGGCGCAAGCCTAAAGGCATGGGGGCACGCTCCTGTGACGTGTTTTCGAGCCCTGGGTGCGGACTGATCGCCTCGAAAACGTAAGGCCGCACTCCTCATCTATGATCACAGGAGTGCCGATCATGTTGTTGAAGCCCACTTCCGTCGCGGAGTACGACGGCCACCCAATCGACATTTACGATGCATCAGGTATCCGCTGGATAAGGGGGGGACAGGTTTGTCACTCCCTTGGGGTCACCGACAGAACCCTGAAGCGGATTGTGCGGCAGCACCGCAAAGAGTTCACCGCCGAGCTGACGCAGATCGTCACCGTTCCAACGTCCGGCGGGTCGCAGCAGGCCCGCGTGTTCAGCCCGCGCGGGGCGGCGCTGGTGGCGATGCTGACCAATTCGCCGCGCGCCGCCGCCTTCCGCGTGTGGGTGCTGGACACGCTGGAGGCCAGGGTGGCCGATCCGGCGCCCAGCCCCGCCCTGCCGCCGCCGGACATGGTGGCGGTGCCGAAGGCCCTGGTCTCCACCCTGGCCCGGCTGACGCTGCACCAGAAGCCGGAACTGCGCCGGGTGCTGGCCTATCGCCGCCGGGGCTTCAGCGTGGCGGAGACGGCGAAGATGCTGGACCGGCATCCGCGCACGGTGACCAAGGATCTGCGGGTGTTGGAGGTGCTGGGCCTGATCGACCCGGCCCCGGCGGAGGTGCGGGCGCGGGCGGTGGCCAGCGCCGCCGCCATGCGCACCCGGCTGCAGGGTGGGGGCGCCCATGGCTGACCTTCCTCTGGCCGTCAAAGACGCGGCCCATGATGTGGAACTGGTGGGGCGGGCGCTGGAGGGGCTGTCCTATCTATTGAGCCTGGACCGGGAGGAGCGGTGCCAAGTGCGCCGCGACACCATGGCGGATATCGTGGCCCTGTCCGGCGATGTCCTGGTACGGCTGGCCGACCGCATTCGGACGGCCTGACACCCCCCGCCCGCCGGGGGTAACCCGGCACCCCGCGCACGCGATACTGGCCGCCATCTCCCCCCAGATGGCGGCCTTTTCCATGCGGTCTATCCGGTACCTGCGCGGCACGATCATCGCCCCCGCCCTGGCGCGGGTCGCGGCCGTGCCCGGCATGGCGGCCTTCGCCAGCGAAGGCGCCATCGACCTGGTCCTTGGGACCGGGGCGGTGGAAAGCGGATACCGCGACATCCGCCAGCACCCGACCGGCCCCGCCATCGGCTGGTGGCAGATCGAGCCCGCCACCCATGACGACATCTGGGACCGGTTCCTGGCCCACCGGCCGCCCCTGCGGGCGGCGGTGCAGGCGCTGCTGATCCCCGACATGCCGCGCCATGACCAGCTGGCGGCCAATGCCTATTACGGGGCCGTCATGGCGCGCCTGGTCTACTGGCGTTCGCCGCTGCCGGTGCCGCCCCAGGGCAATGTCCTGGCGGCCGCGGCCCTGTGGAAGCAGGTCTACAACACCCCCCTGGGCGCCGGGACCCCGGCCAAATACGCCCAAGCCTGGAACGCCATCATCGCCAACCGTCTGTAGGAGGCCCGCCATGGCGGATGCCACGCCCAAACCGTTTTTCCTGTCGCGGACCTTCGCCGGGTTGCTGGTGGTCCTGCTGGCCCAGCTGCTGGAGCGCGCGCTGGGTGTGACGCTGACCGATGCGGAGGTGGCGGAGGTCACCGGCATCGTGTTGGACCTGTTCACCGCGCTCGGACTGGGTATCGCCGCCTATGGCCGGGTCAAGGCCCGGCAGCCGATCGGCAGCGGGTTGCCCGTCCCGCGGCGCGACATGCTGCCGCTGTTCTTCGCGCCCTTCGCCCTGGTCCTGGTCCTTCTCGGCGGGCCGGTCGGCTGCGCCGCAACCGCCGTTACCCGGTCCGCGGTGGAGGGCGGGGCGGTAACGCCGGCGCAGGCCCTGTATGCCGTCACGGCCGACTACCACGCGGCCCAGCTGGCCGTGCTGCCCCTGCTGGAGGCCGACGTGCTGCCCTCGGCCGTCAAGGCGGAGGTCAAGCGGCTGGACGCGGAGGCCTACAAGAACCTGCTGCATGTGCGGACCGCCCTGTTGGCGGCCGAATGGGCGGTGGACAAGCCGGGGGAGGTGGACCGCTACCTGGCCATGGCCCGCGCCGCGGTGGACGCCTTCGGCTGGTACATCGCCGATTCCGCCACCCCCGCCGCCGGCAAGGACGCCCCCCGATGAACCCGACCAGCATCGCCCGGGCCCTGCACCTGGGCCTGACCATCGCCGAAGCCGCCGCCGCGGGCGTCGCCGCCGCACAGGAGGGCCGCCGCCTGGTGCAGTCCCTGGCCGCCCAGGGACGCGACCCGACACCGGAGGAGTGGCAGCAGCTCCAGGCCGCCCTGGCCGACGCGCACCGCCGCATCCAGGACGCTTGAGATGCTGGCCTGGATCGAGAAGATCGGCCCGCTCCTGGGGCTGCTGGGCCTGGTGGGTCCGCTGTTCCTGTGGCTGTTCGCCCCGCGCCTGGCCCGGCACGAAGATGTTGCCGTGGCCGTGCAGGCTGAGCGGGAGGAGCGGGAAAGGCGGATTGGGCAGCTGGAGACGAACCAAGCCGCGATCACGGCCCGGCTGGCGGAGCTGCACCGGGACCACGAGGTGCTTCAGGAACGCCTGCGCCACATGCCGACACAGGACGGCCTGAACGCCGTGGTCAATCGACTGGAGCGCCTGACCGGCGTCCTGGAGGCCGAACTGGGCGGCCTTCACCGGCTGCGCGACGCGGTCGCCAGGCACGATGACATCATCGCCGATGCCGCCCGGGCATCAGCCGCCGAAAGGATCATCCGATGAACCTGGAAGACATGGCCACGCCCTGGACGCAGCACCTGCGTCTGGCTTTGCTGCGGGCGCTGGCCAGCGGGGACGAGTGCCCGGGCGCCAAGGGGCATGAGAGTCTGCTGACCGACCTGGTCAACGCCGTGCACATCGCAGCCGAGCGCCCGCAGGTCCGCGATCAGCTGCTGTGGCTGCACAAGGAGGCCCTGGTGGCGGCCGACATCGTGTCGGGGGCCGTGGTGGCGACGCTGCTGCCCGGCGGCCGGGATGTGGCCGAGGGCCGGAGGGTCCATACGGGCGTGAAGCAGCCGAACATGGCCGACAGCCTGAAGAGCCTGACGACACTCCAGGCCGCCCTGCTGAAGCCCCTCCGTCCGGCGGACTGAGCCATGGCCCACACGCCTGAGAAGCGCGACGCCCTCCGCCGCCGCTACGTCTACGACCGGATGGATCTGGCCCAGGCGGCAGAGACCGAGGGGGTCGGCTATGCGACGGCAAGGCGCTGGAAGGCGGCGGCCGAGGACGCGGGCGACGACTGGGAGCGCGCGCGTTCGGTGGTGCGGCTGACCAGCGAGGGCCAGGCCAACCTCGGGCAGATAATGCTGGAAGACTACATGACCCTGCACGCCGCCACGGTGCAGGGGCTGATGGCGGCCCAGGACGTAGACCCCTTGGACAAGGCCGAGGCGATGTCGCGCCTTGCCGACGCGATGAACAAGACGATGAGCGCGGTGGCCAAGGCAGCGCCGCAGCTGAACAAGCAGGCGATCGCGGCCGATGTGCTGCACCGGCTGGTCAAGTTTGCGAAAGCGCACCACCGTGACAGCCTGCCCATTCTGGCAGCCCTGCTGGAGCCGTTCGGCGATTACCTCGCGAAGGAGCTGCGCTGATGGCCGCCCCCTTCGGCCTGGACGAACCCCTTGATGATGAGGTCGATGGCTGGGTGCTGCGGCCGCAAGGCTATGCCTGGGCCGACCTCCAGAAGGAGCTGAAGGAGCTGGGCTCCTCCATCCGCCAGACAATTGAGGCGGAGGTGACGGGCCTGGACGACGGGAAGTCTGCCATCGAGGAGCGCCGCGCCAAGGCCCTGGCGCCGGATGGGTTCCGGTTCTTCTGCGAGACCTACTTCCCCCACTACATCCGGGATCCGGACAAGCCCTCCCACTTGCACCTCTACCTCTACGATCGGCTGCCGGCGATCGCCAACGGCCCGGGCGGAATCAACCAGGTCATCAAGGCGCCCCGGGGCGAGGCGAAGTCGACCTACTGCTCCCAGCTCTATGTCCTGTGGTGCTTCGCGCGAAAGATCCGGCGCTACGTCATCGTCGTCATGGATGTCTTCGCCCAGGCCTGCGGGATGATCGAGTCCATCAAGGCGGAGCTGGAGGCGAACCCGCGGCTGCGCCTAGACTTCCCGGAGCTTTGCGGCAAGACCAAGCTGTGGCGCGAGGGCGAGGCGATCACGGCCAATGGCTGCAAGTTTGAGGGCGTGGGCGGCGGGATGAAGCTGCGCGGCCGGCGCCAGGGCGCGCGCCGGCCCGACTTGGTCGTGCTGGACGATCTGGAGAACGACGAGAACGTCCAGTCGAAGGAGCTGCGCGATAAGCTGGACAAGTGGATCGATCGAGCGGTCCTGAACCTGGGTGACGCCGCCGGTCGGCTGGACGTCGTCTATGTAGGGACCGTGCTGCACCCCGACGCCGTGATCGTCCGCAAGGCCAAGAACCCCATGTGGCGGTCGGCGCACTTCAAGTCGTTCCGGAAATGGCCTGACCGCATGGATCTGTGGGACCGGTACGAGGAGATCGTGCGGTCGGCCGATCCTGGCGACGACACCGACAAGGACCGGGCCCAGGTGGAGGCCGACGCTTTCTACCAGGCGAACCGGGAGGAGATGGAGCGCGGCGCAGTGGTCAGCTGGCCGGGCGTGCGCACCGTCCTCGTCCTGATGAAGCTGCGCATCAAGATCGGCACCCGGTCCTTCAACAGCGAGCAGCAGAACGAGCCGAACGACAATGAGGATGCGCCCTTCCAGAACCTGACGTTCTGGGTCGTGCGCCTGGCCGAGTGGATCTTCGGCGCCGCCTGCGACCCCTCCCTCGGCAAGGAAAGCAAGAAGTCGGACCCCAGCGCGCTGATCGTCCTGGGCCTGAACCGGGAGACCGGAATCGTCGACGTCGTCGAGGCGGCGATCCGGCGCCGGGTGCCGGACATCATCATCAGCGACATCATCGACCTGCAGCGGCAGTACCGGTGCCTGATGTGGGGGATCGAGGCGGTCCAGTTCCAAGCGTTCCTGTTCAGCGAGCTGATCAAGCGATCCGCGATTGCGGGGGTGCCGGTGCCGGCGGTCGAGCTGCTGCATCAGTACCCCAAGGATCTCCGGATCATGAGCCTTCAGCCGCATGTGAAGCACGGGCTGCTCCGCTTCCACCCGGGGCATACCGCGCTGCGCGAGCAGCTGGAGCAGTACCCGCTGGCGGACCATGACGACGGCCCGGATGCGCTGGAGATGGCGTGGCGTGTGGTGGGGATGCTGCGCGGCGGGCGGGACATCCTTGTCGGGGGTACCCGTGCATTGACGGGACAGGCCGGGCGCTTCGCCGAGTCCGGGCGGTCGGAGCGCGGCATGGGCTTCGGCGCGGACGAGGATCCCGTCACCGGGTGGACCCGGGACATCGACGGCTTCATCAGGTAGGCGGGCAGCGACATGGCAAGAACATCAGCCATCTTCACGGAATTCGCGGGCATCGCCGATGGCCGCGACATCACCCGCGGCTTCATCCCGGCGCAATCCCTGGAGCCGCAGGACGCCATCCTGCTGGCCAAGGGCGGGGACTATCGGACCTATGAATGGGTGCTGCAGGACGACCAGGTCCAGAGCTGCCTGCAGCAGCGACGCCTGGCGGTCGTTGCCTGCGAATGGGAGGTGGAGCCGGGGGGGCCGTCCCGTCGCGACCGCAAGGCGGCGGAGAGCCTGAAAGCCCAGCTGGCAGCGATCGAGTGGGACCGCACGACAGCCAAGATGCATTACGGCGTCTTCTACGGCTATGCGGTCGGCGAATGCATCTGGGCGCGCGACGGCGCGGAGATCGTGCTGGATCGGATCAAGGTCCGGAAGCAGCGCCGCTTCCGCTTCGACGACCAGGGCCGTCTGCGCCTGCGTCTGCCGGACCATCCCTTCGACGGGGTGCCGGTACCGGATCGGAAGTTCTGGTGGTTCAACACTGGCGCCGACAACGACGATGACCCGTACGGCCTTGGCCTGGCGCACTGGCTGTACTGGCCTGTCTTCTTCAAGCGCAATGGCATCAAGCTCTGGCTGCGCTTCCTGGACAAGTTCAGCACACCCACCGTGGTCGGCAAGCACCCCCAGGGCATGTCCGAGGCGGAGCGGCAGGAGCTGCTGCGGACGGCGATGTCCGTCAGCTCGGCCTCGGCCGTCGTCGTCCCGCAGGATACAGTCCTGGAACTGCTGGAGGCGACCCGCAGCGGGTCTGTGGACGCCGGATCCTTCCATCAGTCCATGGATGCGGCGATCGCCAAGATCATCCTGTCCCAGACGATGACCACCGACAACGGATCATCGCGCTCGCAGGCTGAGGTCCACGCAGGCGTGGCCAAGGATGTCATAAAGTCGGATGCCGACCTCCTGTGCCAGAGCTTCAACGCCGGTCCCGCGCGTTGGCTGACCGAGTGGAACTACCCCGGCGCTGCCCCACCCCGGGTATGGCGCCGGAACGATGACGAACCGGACCTGAAGCCGCAGGCAGACCGCGATGCCGTGCTGTTCGCGATGGGGTACAAGCCGACCCCGGATTACATCCGGACAACCTACGGCGACGGGTTCGAGCCGCGCGAGACGGGCTCTCGCCCGCCGGCTCAGGCCCCCCTTGGACCGGGGGCAGATCAGCCGGCGGCTGTTGCCACTGGGGACGATGGGCGGGCCGATCCGTCATTTGCCGAGCCGGAGGAGACCGCTGTCCGGATCATCGCCGAGAAGCTGGCCGCCGTGGCGGACACGCAGATCGAGGTGATGGTGGCGGCCGTGCGCGCGGCCCTGGATGAGGTCGAGCGCATCGAGGATCTGCCGGAACGGCTGTTGGCCCTGTTGGAGGGTGTGGACACCAACGGGCTTGGGCAGGTCCTTGCCGACGCTCTGGTCCTGGCCGAGCTGGCAGGGCGCGGGGAGGTGATGGACCAGACCCGGGGGACGCCGTGACGGTCGAATGGGGCAGCCTTTCCTTCGCGGAGGCCATCGACTACCTGCGGCAGAAGGTGAACCTGCCCACCGAGCGCTGGACCGATCTGCGCGAAGGACAGCACGCCCGCGCCTTCACCATCGCAGGTGCCACCCGGGACGAGCTTTTGGCCGATTTCCGGGCGACCGTCGAGCGTGTGGTCCGGGGAGAGCTGACGCTGGAGGACTTCCGCAAGGAGTTCGACCGGATCGTCGCGGCCCATGGCTGGACCTACAAGGGTGGGCGCGGGTGGCGCAGCAAGGTGATCTACGAGACGAACCTGAACACCGCCTACCAGGCCGGCCGGTACAAGCAGATGACCGACCCCGACGTCCTGGCTGTCCGACCGTTCTGGCAGTACGACCATTCTGACTGGGTGCGACACCCGCGGCTGCAGCACAAGGCATGGGACGGCATGGTGCTGCACTGGGACGATCCGTTCTGGGATACCCACTATCCGCCGAACGGCTGGGGGTGCCAGTGCAGGATCCAGCCGCTGAGCGCACGCGAGCTGGCCGCCCTGGGCAAGGACGGGCCCGACCCGTCACCGCCGGTGAAGGAAGTGGCGCACCGGCTGCGCACCTCCAGCGGCGATGTGACGGTCAGGGTGCCGGAGGGGCTGGACCCCGGTTGGGCCTACAATGTCGGCGAAGCCGCCTGGGGCCGGCCGGAGCATGCCAAGCGGATCGTCGACGGGAACGAGTCCGTCTGGGAGCCGCTGCCCACCTGGGGCCAGGTGGACGTTGATCCCGCGACGCTGCCCCGGGTGCCCGCCGACCTTCCGGTGGCGAGGCTGGGGCCCACTGCCCGAGAGGGAGACGAGATCGCGCTGCGGGGAAACCTGCGGGCCGCGATCGGCGGCGATGAGGCGGTGTTCGTCGATCCGACCGGCACGCACATCCGGCTGACCCAAGCCATCGCCGACCACGTGTTGGAGGCGCCGAAGCGTTGGACCGGGCGGGATGCCTGGTGGCCCTTCATGCCCGAGACGATAGCCGATCCGGCGGAGGTCTGGGTCGAGTTCAGCCGAAACCGGGAGACCGGCCGCATCGGACTGGTCCGCCGCTACGTCAAGCTGGTGACAGTGGGGAAGGACAAGTCCATACCCGTGATCGTCCATGCCGAGGGAGGCTTCTGGATCGGTGTCACCGCGTTCTTCGGGAAGGCCGACTACCTGGCCAAGCTGCGGCGGGGCCGCCTGGTCTGGCGCCGCGGGGACCTGCGGACAAGGGCAGCGGGACCCGTGGCTGTGGGCTAGCGTCGCCCGCATGCGCGCCCCCGCTCGGGGGCCGGTCATCGGCATGCGGACCTACCGTCCCCCTGCATGTCCAATATGGCCCCATATCCCGCCGTCGGCAAGAAGGCCCATCAGACGGCCGCTGAATGGGGGCAGCGGTGGGAGCCCCGGAGAAGTACCCCCAAGGTGCCCCACCCCTATCCAGGGGGCGTTACCGGTGCGTTACCGGCGCTATCGTTCGGCCCGCCCGGAAACGTCCCGCGGAGTGGCCTTCCACCCCTCCGCTCCGGGGGGGTAACCCGTGGCATGGGATGGTTCATTCTGCCGGCCTGATCCAACCGAGGCCGTGCCGAGACATGTCCAGGAAGACCATCGAGATCTTCGCCGCCGGATCGCATACGGCGATCGACGGCAAGACCTACGACTTCAGCGAGGCCGATCTTGCGACCGCAGCGGCGGCCTATGATCCGGCCGTGCATGAGGCCCCGATCGTCGTAGGGCACCCCAAGACCGACTTGCCCGCCTATGGCTGGGTTGCAGGGCTGCGCGCCGATGGCGGGCGCCTGCTGGCCGATGTGGACCAGGTCGACCCCAGCTTCGCGGAACTGGTGGCCCAGGGGCGGTTCAAGAAGGTGAGCGCCAGCTTCTACCTGCCGGGGGCGGCGGGCAACCCCACACCCGGCAAGCTGCACCTGCGGCACGTCGGCTTCCTTGGCGCCCAGCCACCGGCCGTGAAGGGCCTGAAGCAGGCCAGCTTCGCCGAGGCGGGGGAGGGTGTGGTCGAGTTCGGCGACTGGGGTGAACGGAGTCTCGCCCGTCTGCTCCGGAGCATGCGTGAGTGGTTGATCGGCCGCTACGGCCAGGAGGAGGCCGACAAGGCGCTGCCCACCTGGGAGCTGGACATGGTCACCGAGGCGGCCCTGTCGGACGATGCGCGGCACGTCGGCTTCTCCGAGCCGGCCGCCGATCCGGCCGGAAACGCCGACGCCAAGGCGGCCGAGCTGGCGCAGCGCGAGGCCGACCTGGCCGCCCGTGAGGCGCGGATGGTCGCCCGGGAGGCGGATGCCGCCGCGGCCCGGGCCACCCAGCGGGCAGCCGAGAATGGAGCCTTTCTGGAGGAGCAGATCGGCGCCGGCCGGGTCCTGCCCGGCGAAAAGGCGGAACTGGTCGGCTTCATGTCCGCGCTGGATGAGGCCGGTGTCGTCAGTTTCGCGGAGGGTGGCGTCAAGCGCCCGATCGACATCTTCAAGGGCTTCGTCGCCGCGCTGCCCGCCCGTGTCCCCATGGGCGAGGTCGCCGGGGGTGAGACGGTCGATTTCGCCGACCCGGACGCCATCACCGCCGCCGCGGAGAGGCACCAGGCCGAGCAGGAGAAAGCCGGCCGGACGGTCACCTTCCAGGCCGCCATCCGCCATGTCATGAAGGGAGCAAGCGCGTGAAGCACATCGTGAAAACCTACCGGGCGGGCGGCGCCGTCGGCGAGAACCGCATCGTCACCTTCGGTTCCGGTGACCAGGTGGTGGTGCAGGCCGCCGCCGCGGCCGCAGCCCTGATCGGCATCTGCTGCCATCCCGGCGGCGCCGCTGTCGGCGAGCGTCTGGACGTGGTCCGGGCCGGCATCGCCGATGTCGTCTACGGCGGCAACGTCACCCGCGGCGATCTTCTGACCGCTGACGCGGAAGGCCGGGCCGTGGCCGCCACGCGGCATGCCCACGCCGAGAACGCGGCCGCGGCCTATGCCCAGAACGCCACTACCGCGGCCGCGTCTGTCGTCCGCGTCATCGGCACGGCCGAGGTCTCCGGCGTTGCCGGCGACATCGGCCAAGTCCTGATCGCGCCCGGCCTGGCGTAACCACCAGACACCCCGGTGACCGCGATCGCGGCGGGGACACGACAAGCTGAAGGATCACGCCCATGAGCGGCACGCCCTTTTCCGTCAACCCGAGCCTGGTCGCCCTCTCCGTCAAGTACCGCAACCCGGCGGTCAGTCTGATCGCGGACCTGGTCCTTCCCCGGGTGCCGGTGAACGTCAAGGAGTTCAAGTACAAGGAGTACGACCTGGCCCAGGGCATCACCGTGCCCAATACCTTCGTCGGCCGCCGCGGCCAGCCGAACGAGGTCAGCTTCGCGTCGACCGAGCGCACGGATCTGGCCGAGGATTACGGCCTGGACGATCCCGTGCCGCAGGATGACATCGACCAGGCGGCGGCAAGCGAGACCAACGGCGGCATCGTGGTCGACCCGCTGATGGACAGCACCGAGTACCTGACCGACCTGATCCTGCTGGATCGCGAGATCCGGACCGCCGGGTTGATCTTCAACCCCGCCACCTACAAGGCCGGCTACAAGGTCCAGCTGGCCGGCACCGACCAGTTCAGCCACAAGGACAGCGATGCCCTGGGCGTTTTGAACGACGCGCTGGACGCCACCTTGATCTACCGGCCGAACACGCTGGTCATCGGCCAGGCCGCCTGGACCAAGCTGCGGGCCAACCGGTCGATGCTGGCCGCGCTCCAGCCCAACGTGGCCGATCCGAAGGGCCTTCTGACCCGCGAGCAGGTGGCGGAGCTGCTGGAGATCGACCGCGTCATCGTCGGCAGCAGCTTCGTCAACCAGGCGAAGAAGGGTCAGAACCCCGTGGCCCTGCGTACCTGGGGCAAGCACATCGCCCTGCTGCACATCAATCCGCAGGCGAACAACAACCGGGGAATCACCTTCGGCTTCACCGCCCAGTACGGCACCCGCATCGCCGGCAGCCAGCCCGACAGCAAGATCGGCCTGCGTGGCGGCCAGCGCGTGCGTGTCGGCGAGACGGTGAAGGAGAAGGTGATCGCGCCCGAGCTGGGCTACTTCATCCAGGACGCGGTGGCCTGACATGCGGATCCGCGCCACATCCGACATCCGCTGCGATGGCGTGCAGATCCGGCCCGGCGACGAGCTGGAGCTGGACGACGCCATCGCCGTCAAGCTGATCGCCGGCGGTTCCGCCCAGCCGGTCTTGGACGGTCGGGCGGAACCGAGCGAGGTCAAGGTCAACCGCGCGATCGACACGCTGGCCAAGTTCGTGGGCTGCACGATCGACGACATATGGCGGGCCTTGGCCCCGCTGCACGGACCCGCCGGCGCTCTCTCCGCCGCCCCGCCGGCGGCAGGAGGGGGCGGCCATCCGGGTCTGGCTGCCCCCTTCACCCCCGATACGCCTGAGCTGGCAGGACCGGAGGCCACAGGGGCCGAAGGCAACGCCGGGGCCGGGGAGCAGGGTGAGCCTGCCCCCGGTGCCCCGCCGAAGGGCCGGCGGGGCGCCAAGGCCGTTACCGGCGCCGCCGGGGAGGCGAAGCAGTAACGAGATACCCGCGGCCGGTCTGGTACGCCTCGCAAGGGCCCCAGCACCCAATGGGAACGCGAAGCAGCCGCTTCAGACGTAGGGGTTCAGCCCGCCGGCCTACCTTTTTTCCCAAGCCCCTTACCCGGACTGACCGCCGGGTGGGGCTTGGGGCCGTGGAGGAGACGGCCACTGCCCCGGCGCCACTCCAGATAGGGAACAGGGGGTGGAGGTGCGGAGCGGCCTGCTGGCCTGGGAACCAGCGAAGAAAGCGCCCGATAGACCCAGGAGAATGTCGTGCAGATCCAGGACAAGGGCCAGCCCCTCACCGACGAAGAGCGCCAGGTCGCGCTGGAGACGCTGGAGAGCCTGAGCGCCATGGTGCGCGGCTTCTTCGGCGTCCTGCCGCCGTCGCGTGAGATCTCCGTCGCCCAGACCCAGTTCGAGACCGCCTTCCTTTGGGGCGCGCACGCCGTGCGGCAGGCACCCGGGGCATGACCTACGCCACGCTCCAGGACTTGGTCGATCGCTTCGGGACCGCCGAGGTCATGAAGTTCTGCGACCGCGACCGGGACCAGGTCGCCGACCCGGACCTTGTCGCGCGCCTGCTGGAGGACGCCGGGGCCATCGTCGACGGCTATGTGGGCGGGCGGTACAGCTTGCCCCTGGCCGAGGCCGACCCGCTGCTGAAGCGCCTGGTCTGCGACCTGGTGCGGGCCGATTACCATGGGTCCAGCCTGGAATCGGGTGGCCCGATCGACGCGGCCAAGCGGCAGGCCCTGGCCACCCTGCGCGACATCGCCGACGGGCGGGTGGAGTTGACCCGGACGACGTCTGCCGACGGTGCCGCCGTCCGACCGGGTGGCGGCGGTTTGTCCGCTGGTCCTGCTCCGGTCTTCGGCGACCATGCTCTCGGGGGGTTCGTCTGATGGCCGGCGCAGCCGTGGAGTTCCGGGCCGATGATGCCGAGGTGCAGCGGGCGCTGAATGACCTGGCTGTCGCGGTCGGCGACCTGCGCCCCGCCCTGAAGAACGTCGGCGAGGTCCTGATGCGATCCACCAGTGACCGGTTCGGCCGCTCCATTGCGCCGGACGGTACCGCCTGGGCGCCGCTGAAGCCTGCCACGCTGCGCCGCAAGGCGCGCATGGGCGCACCGGCGGCCATCCTGGTCATGCGCGGTTACCTGGCCCGGACGATCCGGTACCAGCTGGAAGGCAGCGACACCGTGCATGTCGGCACTGACCGCCCCTATGGCGCGATCCACCAGTTCGGGGGTGAGATCAAGCGCGGCGCCCGCACCCAGAAGATCTACAACACCATCCGCGGCAGCGGGCACGACGTCACGTTCAAGAAAGGCTTCGCGCGCCGCAAGACGGCCAACCTGGAACGCGAGGTGCAGGTCGGCGCCCATGTCATCCGGATCCCGGCGCGCCCCTTCCTGGGCATTTCGACCGAGGATCGGGTCGCGATCGTGGCCGAGCTTTCCGAGCACCTGGCGCGCACGGTCGCCCTGACCGCAGGGGGAAGCGATGCTGGATGAGATTGAGGCGCGGCTACGCGAACAACTGGGGGCGGGACCTGCGCCCGTGCTGCGCGACATCGGTGGTGCGGCAGCATACGCCAGCGTCGACACCATGCCGCCGCTGCACCTGCTGCCTGCGGCCTACATCGTGCCGCTGACCGAGACGGCGATGCCGCGCCAGGCCGACGCCCTGCCCCAGGCTGTGCAGGTGACCTTCGGCATCATCATTGCGGTTTCGGCGGAGCGGGCCGACCCGACCGGCGGTCAGGCGGTCATCCGGATCGAGCCCGTGCGGGCCGCACTGCGCGCAGCCCTGATGGGGTGGACGGCCCCCGGGGCACAGACCGCCTGCCAGTATGCCGGCGGCGATCTGATCCGCGTCGGAGCGGACGGGCTGTGGTGGCAGGACAGCTTTTCGATGGAGGTGACCTATGGCTGATGCCAAGCGTACCCCGCCCGCCATGGGCGGCAGCTACATCCGCGACGCGGGTACCGGCGCGTTGCAGCCGGCCGGTGCAGCGTCCCGCGGCAAGTCCCAAGGCGCGCCCCTGGCGGCCGGCGGTGCCACCGACATCAATGCCGCCCCCCGGGCGGACAAGAGCAAGGAGTAAGGCCCGATGGCATTCACCTGGAAAGAGAAGCTGGTGCTGCTGAAGACGGAGGCCACGTACGGCACCAACAGCACCCCCACGGCTGCGGCGAACGCGGTCAAGACCGTCAGCGCCCAGATCACGCCGGTGGAAGGCGACGAGGTGGTGCTGGAGATCGACAACCAGGCCATGGGCGCGCCGAAGGCCGAGCTGGCGGGCATCCACGTCCAGGTCAGTTTTGACGTCCCGCTTTCCGGCAGCGGGACCGCCGGCACCGCCCCGTCCTGGGGCGCCGTCCTGCGGGCCTGCGGCTTCGCGGAGACCGTCACCGTCGGCACCGACGTGGCCTATACCCCCATCAACACCGGCCATGAGTCGGCGAGCCTGATCTTCCAGATGAAGGGGGTGATCCACACGATCGTCGGTTTCCGCGCCAAGGCGGCGCTGCGGGCGGCGGCGAAGAATTACCTGTTCCTGCAGGTTTCCGGGCGCGGGCTGCTGCGCCCCATCACCAGCGGTCCGGGCAGCCTGCCGGCGGCGACCTATACCGGCGCCCGTGAGCTGCTGGTCGGCAGCGCCAATACCGACTTCAGCCTGGACGCAGCGACGCCCGGGCTGCAGGAGTTGACGGTCGACCTGGGCAATGAGCCCCAGGGCCGCTTCCTGGTGGGCCAGGAATCGATCGAGCTGCCCGACCCGGTGCCCGTGGGCACCGCCAACTTCGAGGACCCCGGCATGGCTTCCAAGGACTGGTTCGCCATTGCTGCGGCCGCCACGCCCGTCGCGATGTCCCTGGTCCACGGCACGGTCGCCGGCAACATCGTGGAGATCGCGGCCGACGCCGTGCAGCTGGGCCCGAAACTGGGCTACCAGGAGCAGGACCGTTATCGGCACTTCCAGGCGCCGCTGCGCTTCCTGCCCCACGCAAACGGCCCGCTGACGATCACGGTCCGCTGACAGGTTACGCTCACACGGGCCGCTGACACGGCCCGCCGACCTGCCGGGGCGTTACCCGCGCCCCGGCCCATCCCGCCCGGTAACGGGCACCATTCCCTGACCCAGGAGTCCGAACATGCCGTCGATCCGCAAGGGGCGTGAACAGACCTATTCCTTCCCCGTGGATGTGAAGTGCCCCAACCCGCGCCTTCCCGGGCAGTTCATCACCGAGACCTTCAAGGCCGAGTTCCGGGCCCTGCCGACGTCGGAGAGCCGCGAGCTGGTCGCCGAAGCCGACAAGGCGCGAGACCAGGGGCGCAGCGGCGAAGCGATGGACCTGGACAAGAACATCCTCCGTGAAGTCGTGGTCGGCTGGGAGGGATTGGAGGAGGAGTTCAGCGCCGACATGCTGGAGGAGGCCATGGACAATCCCTTCTACCTGAACGGCCTGATGACGGCCTATCGCAAGAGCCTGTCAGGCGAAGCCGTGCAACGGCGCGCCGGAAAAAACTGACGGACGCCGTCGCCGCCTGGGCGGGTGACCGGGGCGGCGGCGGTGGAGACCTGACGGAGGATGCGCGGGCGTTGGGAATCGACCCCGCCACCCTGCCCGAGGCGGAAGAGCGGGTCGTGTGGGTCTGGCCCGAGAACTGGGCCGTCTTCCGCCTCTTCGTCGCCCTGTCGACGCAATGGCGGTGGTTCGGGATCTCGGGCTTGGGCGGTGGGGTGGTTCGGCGCACCGGCCTTGATTATGCCGCGGTCCCGGCCCTCGCCCAGGCATTCGGTGTGAGCCTGACCGAAGAGACCTGGACCAAGCTACGCCTGTGCGAGGGCGCCGCCATGGAGGTCTGGGACGCGCAGAACTGACGAAGGAGCGGGACGTGGCCGGCGACATGAAGCTGAGCATCCGGGTATCGGCGGACGCCAAGCCGGCGGCTGCCGAGCTGGGGCGGCTGCGGGACGAGGCCAATTCCGCGGCCCGCGAGATCGCGCAATCGGGCGCGACGGCAGCGCGGGGCCTGACGGAGATCTCCGCCTCCGCCCGGTCGGTGGCCGCGGCGACAAACGACGTGGCTGGGCGGATTGACCGGGCGACCGGGGTGCTGCGGGACGCCACCGGCCGGGATCGGGCGGCCGACAGCGCGGCCTATGGCCGGCAGATGAACGAGCTGCGCAGCGCCATAGACCCGTTGTTCGCAGCCGGGCAGCGCTACAAGGAAGGCTTGCGCCAGATCGCGGAGGCCGAGCGCCTTGGCGCCGTCACAGCCACCCAGGCCGGTGCCGCCAGGGCACGGCTGAAGGAGGCCTTCGCAGCCCATGCCGCCGTGTTGTCCGGCCATGCCGCCCGCACCCGGGAAGCAGCACTGGCGGAACAAGCGGGCGCCCGGGCAGCAGCCGAGGCCGCCGCCGCCCAGGCCCAGGCCGCGGCAGCCGCCCAGGCGCTGCGGGAGCGCTATGTGCCCCTGGAGGCGACCAAGCGGCAATATGTGGCCGCGATCAAAGAGGTGGCCGCCGCAGAGCGTGCCGGTACCCTGACCGCCGCGGAGGCGGCCGCGGCACGGCAGCGGCTGAAGGAGGGGTTCGCGGCCGCGGCACAGCAGGCCCGGGGTGCGGCCGGCGGGTTCCAGCTGGCGGGGCATCAGGCGGCCAACCTTTCCTACCAGATCCAGGACATCGGCGTGCAGCTGAGCATGGGGACCTCGCCCTTCATCATCCTCGCCCAACAGGGGCCCCAGATCGTCAGCGCCCTGGGCGGGGTGAAGGAGACGATCGAGGCGGTGAAGGCAGGGTTGGCCAGCCTTTGGGCGACGATAATCGCGAATCCGATCACTGCACTGGCGGCTTTAGCGGGGGCGGCGGCGCTGACAATGCTGTTGTTCCGTGACAGCGCCTTCGACGTCGAGAAGGCGCTGACCGATGCTTCGGATGCCATGGACCGGTACACCCGGTTCATGCGCTTGGCCAACGTGCTGTCCGGAGAGGCCGCGCGGCTGGCGCGGGCCAGGGCGGAGGATGAGCGCAAGGTCTCCATCGAGAAGGCGCGCCAGGCTGTGCAAGAAACGTCAGCTCAGCTGGCGGCGGCGCGCCGGGCAGCCGCAGGCGCGGCGATGGTGGCATCCAGGCCCATCTTCCTGCCTGGGGGGGGCCGGATCGGGGGTCCTGGCACAGGTAAAGGGCCGTCGGAGGAGGAGCTTAAGAGGCTACAGCAGGCGGCCGACGACGCAAAGATCAAGCTTGCGGAGTTGGAACAGCAGGCCCGGTCTCTCGCCGGTGGGATGCAATTCGCCGCCATTTCGGCCCGCCCCCTGTCGGAGGTGATCGCGGGCATTGCGGCCGATCAGGCATGGATCCAGGCGGCACGCCAAGGTGAGGCCGCGCTCCGCGACCTGGCGCGCCAGCAGGCCATCAATACCGCCGAAACGGAGGCGTTCCGGGCGGCTTATGCTGCGGCTGCCCGTGACGGCATGGTCTCAGCCCGGGAACTGGCCGATATCACGCGCTTGGTGGCCGAAGCCGGAGATCTCGCCGCCGAGCGGTTCGACCTTACCATCCTGGCCAACGGCATGAATCAAGCGGAAGCTGCCGCCGCGGCCTTCGCCGATCGGATGGAGGATGTGGACCGGTTCCTGGCAGAAGCTGCGGGCGGTGTAACGGCGGCCGAACGGGCGCTGCGGCCCTATGCCACGCAGATCGAAGCGTTGGAGGACCTGAAAAAGCGGGAGGGGCTGACGACAGATCAGCTTGCCTCGGTCGAAGCGAAGCTAAACCAGGTCCGCCTCGCCGGCGTGGTCGCCATGGAGGATGCCGAGGCGGCCCTGCGCCTTCAGAACGCGGAGCGGCAGCGGGAGATCGAGTTGTTGGAGCGGCGCAACGGGCTGCTGGAACGGCAGGCGGCCGGCGGCCGTCAGGGAGCCGTTGCGGCTGTGCAGCTGGCCCGTCTGGACGTGCAGACCCGCATCGATGACCAGGTGCGCCGGCGGGAGCGTGAGCTGCAGGAGGTCCGCCGGCAGACAGCCGATCTGACGGAAGAGCAGATCACGGTCGAGCTGGCGCGGTACCGGGCGGCGCTGGAGACCAATGCGGCGCTGGAGGAGGAGATCCGGCTGCGCGCCCGCGCAGCCCGGGCGGCGGACAGCTTCGGCGCCCTGACGGCGTCCCTGGTCGAGGGGGACATCACCGACATCTCCGCAGCCCTTGGGTCCTTCACTACCGACTTGGCGGACCTGCGCGCCGAGACCGGCAGCTGGGGCGAGGCCATAGCGAAGCTCGGCGAGGAGATGCTGAACAGTGCCGAGGCTGGTAACGCCCTGGGCAACATCCTGGGTAAAGTGTTCGGCCGGTCGGCCGCCCAGCAGCGCAACGCTCAGATTGGCGCCAGCATCGGCTCCACCGCCGCCACCCTCCTGGGACTGCCGCCCGGGCTCGGCAGCTTCTTCGGCAACATCGTCGGCGGGCTGTTCGGACGCGGGCGGGCCGGCGAGCGGGCTGATCGCTTGGCCGTGCAGCGTGCCGAGGACCTGAACCGGCTGGCGCAGTCCATGGACGCCTTCATCGGCGCGGCCGGTGGGGCCGATTCCGCGGTGCGCGCGTTGGACCAGGAATTCGCCTCCCTTTCCGCCGAGGCCCGCCGCCTGGGCCGCGATACGGCGGATCTGGAGGATGCGTACCGCCGGCGGCGGCAGCAGGCGGTCGCAGACGCCAACAACGCCCTGTCGGCCGAGCTGGGTCGATTGACAGGCGATGTCAGCCTGCTTTGGCAGGCCTTGCGCCGGGAGAACACGGCTCTGATCGACCAGGCCCGGGCGGATGAGGCCGACCTGGCCCTGGCCCGGCGGGTCGCGGCGGAACGGGAGCGCGAGTGGCTGGATCAGCGCACGACCGCTGAGTTGGAGGCCCTGGGCGCCGTCGTTGACGCGGCGACGCTGATCCGCGCCCGCATGCGCGACGCGGTCGCCGCCATCTCCACCCTACTGGACCGGCAGCTGGACCAGGTGCGCGATGCCGCCCAGGTGGTGCGCCAGTCCGCCCGTGACTGGCGGGACCTTCAGCGGAGCTTGCGCGATGCCGCGGCCGCGCTGCGCCTGAACGAGGCGGTATCGACCCTCACCCCCCAGCAGCGCCTGGCGGAAAGCAGGACGCAGTATGAGACGGCACGTGCCGCCGCCGCCCGGGGGGACCTTGGGGCGGGGCGGCAAGTAGCGGGGGCAGCGCAGTCCTACCTGGAGGCGCTGCGCGCCTGGACAGGCGGCAGCCAGTACGAGGCTGTGTTCAGCCAGGTGCAGAACGACCTGCTGGACCTGGGTGTCAGCGCAGGGGCACTCGCCGGTGCCGCCGAGTACCAGGCCGAGCTGCTGGAGCAACAGGTCCGGCTTTTGGAGGCGATCCGGGACAATCTGGCAGGCCAGGTGGATGAGGAGCTGCTGCAACAGCAGCTGGCCGCGCTCTCTGTCGTGCAGGGGCTTCTGGCCGAAAGCAACGATCTGTCGCTCGGGCTGGGGACGTCCCTGACCGGTGATCAGCAGCGCCTGCGTGACGCGGTGACATCCGTCATCCGGGAGGTGCGGACCAGCCTCGACTCTGGGCTCAACATCGTCGATGCGCCTGCGATCACTCGGGACCTGGCGATCCTGGAGGCCGGTCTGGTCGGGAACAATTCCGCCGAGGCGGAGCGGTACCGCGCCGCTATCGCGGTGCTGCGGCAAACGACGGCCGACGGCCTGATCACCGCGGCCGAGGCCGGGCCGACCCGGGAGGCCCTTTCGGTGCTGGGCGGAATCTTCGCCGGCGGCGCCGCGCAAAACACAGACGCGGTGACATCGGTCATCCGCGAGGTCAGGGCGAGCCTGGACGCGGGTCTGAACATTGTGGATGCCCCCGGGATCACCCGAGACCTGGCGATCCTGGAGGCCGGTCTGGTCGGGAACAATTCCGCCGAGGCGGAGCGGTACCGCGCCGCTATCGCGGTGCTGCGGCAGACGACGGCCGACGGGCTGATCACCGCGGCGGAGGCGGGGCCGACGCGGGATGCCCTGGCAGTGCTGGGTGGCCTGCTGGCCAGCGTCGGCGGCGGCACGACGGCGGCGGTCAATAGCCAGACCGGGCAGATCATCCGTCTGGGTGACCTGTCGGCCGAGCAGCGGGACGCCGTCCTGGCCGGGCTTGGGCTGTCCCAGACAACGGCGCAGCTGGTCGCCACGCAGACGGGGGCGATCCTGACCGGAACCGCCCTGACCGACACCTTGACGCGGATATCGGCACAAGACGTCCAGCTGTCGCAGCGGATGATGGAGATCCTGCAAGGCTCGACCGGGCTGCAGGTCGATATGATCCGGGCCATCGTGGAGACCGGGGCGGATATCGAGAACGCCCTACGCGAGTATCTGGAACAGGCCCGGGTCCGTGCGGAGGAGGAGGCGCGCCAGCGCGCCGAACAGGCCGCCCGGGCGGCAGGGCAGGCGCAGGTGGACGCAGCGGGAGCCGCCGCGCGGTCGACCGCCAACGACCTGAGCCAGCGCAGTCGGTCGATCCGCACGCAGGAGACGACGCGCAACGATCAGGCCCTGGATCAGCTGGTCAGCCTGGCGACGGGTGCTGTGCGGGCGGAGTATTCCGACCGGGGCGAGGGACAGCGCGATCGGGCCGACGCCCTGCGTGGCGTCGTTTCCGGCTATGCCCAGCAGCTGCAGAGCGTGCTGGGTGGCCAGGTCACAGGCGACCTGCGCATGATTGTCTCATCCAAGTATGGACTGCGTGGAGAGCTGGGGGGCGAGCGCTGGCAGGGCGGCGTGAACGACACCGCGGCCTTCGTCGCCTGGGCGGTCCGTACCATGGCAGGCCAGATGACCGGCTTGTCTGATGTAGCCCGCAACGCGGTCGGGCGCGCCAACTGGTCGGACATCCCCTCCGCCATGGACGGGCTGGCCAGGGCGGTTCGCGGCGCCCAGCTCGGCCTGCCGGCCTATGCCGGCGGCGGTCGGGTAGTCGGGCCCGGCGGCGGGACCAGCGACGACGTGCTCGCCTGGCTGAGCAACGGCGAGCATGTAATGCGCGCCGCTGTCGCCAATCGGTACGGCCACGACGTGCTGGACCAGCTCAACGCCGGCGACCTTCGGGCGGCCTACGTCCTGGCGGAGCGCAAGGGTCTGGTCCCCGCCGCGCCGGCCTTC
The DNA here is from genome assembly GCA_046045995.1 of Pseudomonadota bacterium. Lineage (GTDB taxonomy): Bacteria > Pseudomonadota > Alphaproteobacteria > Azospirillales > Azospirillaceae > Indioceanicola. The sequence goes on from JBJOKR010000013.1 coordinate 34,314, forward strand.
GCCGATGGCGGAGCGGTGACCGCGCCGCCGATGAGCGTTCCTGCACCGCCACCGGTGCCGCGCATCAGGCTGGCGGCTCGCGGCGGCACCGACGATGCCCGGCTGGTGGATGTGCTGCGCCAGGAGCTGCGGGAGCTGGTCCGTGAGGCGGCGGAGGGCAACGACGACCAGGCCGAGCGCGACCGCAGGTCCCAGCGTCTGCTGACCCGGATCGCCGAGCTGCTGGAGCGGATGGACGCCAGGGCGGGCCGGACGGAGGCCACCGGGACATGAGCCGCATCCGGACCATCGCCCACATCACCCTGCGATCCACCAGCGGCACCGTGGATATCCTCAGGCTCACCGAGGAGGGGAGCGGCTCCTGGGAGACCCTGCCGACGGACACGGCGCCGAAGGCGTGGTACCGCCCGCACGCGGCGCGCCTTGGCAACTATGCCGCCAGCCTGTTCAGCGGGGGGCGGGTCAGCGGGTCCAGCAGCTCCGGCCGGGCCGAGCTGCTGTTGAACAACGGCGACGGCTGGCTTGACGGGTATGAGGATTGGACCTGGCAGCGCGTCACGATCCTCCAGGGTCCGTTGGCGCGCTTCGCCTCGCTCAATCAATTCGCACCCACCTACGCCGGACAGATCGAATCCGTCAGCTATGACGGCCGGGAGGTAGCAGTGCGGCTTCGTGAAGGCCAAGCTGCGTGGGAGGCGGAGGTGCCGCGCCGCCTGTACCGAGGCGACAATGTCGGCCCGGTGGGCCTGGAAGGCGGGCCGGAGCTGGCCGATACCCCGGCCCCACTGCTGCTGGGGCGGGTCTTCAACGCGGGCCTGGTGTGGGTTAACAAGGCCCTTCTGATCGCCCAGGCCCATGACGGCGCGGTGACGGAGCTGCTGCCGCGGGAGCGGGGGCAGCTGGTCCCCGTCGCTGCTGACGTGGGCGCGGCGATCGGCCAGCAGGGACTGTCCATCCCGGCGGGCCAAGCCGTGACTGACCGGGCGCGCGGCCTGGTGCGCTTCGGCTTCAGCCCGCAGGAGCCGGTGACGGCCGATGTGACGGTGGCCGGGGGCGCCACGGCGGCCGACCTGTTGACGCGCGTCGCCGGTTGGCTGGGGCTGTCGGCGACACTCGACACCGCGTCCATGGGTGCGCTGCGCGACGCGGCGCCGGCCCCCTTGGGTATGGTGGTGGATGCCCAGGCTACGGGCCTGTCGCTGGCCGATGCGGCGATGGCCAGCGCCGGCGGCTGGTGGCTGGTCGGGCCGGACGAAAAGGTCCGTGCGGGCCTCCTCCTCCCGCCGCAGGGCCTGCCTGGGCCCCTGATGACCGTGACGGCCGCCGACCGTGACGTGAGCGTCGACCGCGTCCCGTCCAGCGACAGCTGGGGCGACGGGCCTGTCTGGCGGGTCGAGGTGCGCTATGGCCGAAATCCGACGAGGCTGTCCGAGGGGCAGATCTTCGGCGCGGTCAGCGGGGCTATCCGCGACCGCCTGATGCGCGAGTGGCCGGATACGGCCACCGCTGAGGATCTGGCCGTCAAGGCGGCCTGGCCCGAGGCGGGGGTTCTGTCTGTGCAGACGCAGCTGGCCGAGGTCGCAGACGCCCAGGCCCTGGCCGACCGCTTGCTGGCCCTGCATGGGACCTGGCGGCGACGCCTGTCCATCACCCTGCCGCAGCGGCTGTACCTGACGACCGCTTCCCTCGGCGGCAGGGTCGATGTGGTCCGCCCCGATCGCGGGGCCGGCGGCCCCATGGTGGTGACGGCACTGACCCGTGAGCCCGGTCGCCAGCTGCTGCGGGTGTGGGGGTGAGCATGAGCATTGCGAGCAACTTCACCTTCGCCTGGCGCAACCGGGTCCAGACCGCCGCCGCCATCACCGGGCCGGGCTGGGCTTCCCTCGAAAACCTGCGCACCTGGAACAGGGGCCAGAGCGCCAGCTATGTCGGGGTGCAGCCGACGACGGTGACGCTCACCTGGTCGGCCCCAGAGACGGTCGACCTGGGCGCGGTGAGCCGGCACAACGCGGCCCCTCTCGATACGCTGCGGATGGACTGGTACCTGCGCGACGTGCTGGTAGCCAGCAGCGGCGACCAGCCCATGTGGCCCCGCTTCCCGTTCGGCACGGTGGCGTTCGGCGACCCCCGCTGGTGGGGCCACGCCGTCCTGCCGGAGGACGTGGGGGAATGGGACGGCTTCTGGTGCTGGAAGCTGCCCTCTACGATCCTCTGCGACCGGCTGGAGGTGACCTGGACCGCCCGCCAGAGCGTGCCGGACGACCATCGGTCCATGCCGGTACTGTTTACCGGCCCCTGCTACCAGGTGCCGGTGAACTGCGACTGGGGGATAGCCGAGGGCTGGCTGGGCGAAAGCGACCTGCCGGGGGCGGAACGGGGCGTGCCGCTTGGTGAGGATGGCGAGGATCCGCGCCGGCTGGGCATGACCTTCGCCCACCTGCCCGACCAGGAGGCGCTGACCAAGCTTGGGGACATGTTCAGGCAGTGCCGTCGCGGCCGTCACCCGCTGCTGGCGATCCCCGACCCCACCGACCGCGACAACCTGCACCGGCGGGCCATGGTGGGCTTTCTGCGCGACCTGCCTGACTTGGAGCTGGTCCGCCGGGGGCGGCGGCGGGTCCGGATCGAACTGCTGGAGTGGATGGCATGACGATTGAAACCGGGTTTCCCGGCGATAACTGGCTGTTGAACGGACACCTGTACGGGGTCACCCCGCAGGATCTGCCCGTCGGTAGTCTCAACTACATGGCCGGCAACCAGGTCTGGGAGATCTGGGGCGACATGATGCGCGACCTCGGCGTGGAGCTGCGCGGCGTGGTCGACGTCCGTGACCAGACCACCCAGGCGGCGGCGGACGCCGAAGCGGCGGCAGCCGCAGCCCAGGCATCGGTCACTGCTGCACAGCAGGCCGCTACCCTGGCGCAGCAGGCAGCCGACCGGGTCGAAGATATTGAGGCGGGAATCATCGCGGCGGCGACCGAGACACAAGCCGGCGTCGTGGAACTTAGCACCGTCCAAGAAGCTCAGGCCGGGGTCGATGCGCTGCGGGCCTTGACCCCCGCAGCGCTGGCAGGTGTGACGGCGACAGAGACGCGACGGGGTCTGGCGGCGGTGGCGACGACGGCGCAGATTTCCGCCGGCACCGACGACGACGCCTTCGTGACGCCCCTGAAGCTGGCTGTGGCGCTCGGCAACATCAAAGCCGTCCCGGACTTACCAACGGTCCCCCGATCCGCCAACACCGCACTCGCCGCCGCAGACAAGGGTAAATTGATTGTCTTCACCTCGGGGAGCTTCACACAGACGTTTGTCGCTGCCGCGACCCTGGGGGTCGGGTGGTGGGTCTATGTCCGCAACGGCGCAGGTGGCGACGTCCTACTCGACCCTGCCGGCTCCGAGACTATCGACGGGGTCAGCAGCTTTGTCCTCTACCCGGGAGAGACGAGGCTGCTCTACAGCGACGGTTCAGCGCTCAGATCGGTGCTGCTGTCGCCGGGGAGCCGTGCGTTTACCGGCTCTGGCAGTTTCGTGGTGCCGCCGGGAGTGACGTCCATCCGCTGCCAGATCATCGGGGCCGGCGGAGCTGGAGCGCAGGGCGCTTCGGGCAGTACGTCGCATTCCGGCGGGGGCGGCGGGGGCGGGGCTCTGCTGGACGTGCAGATACCCGCCCCCGCAGCGGGTACGATCGTGCCTGTACAGGTGGGCGCGGGTGGGTCATCTGGATCTGCTGGCGGCAGCAGCGGTGCCTTCGGCTTTGTGGCCGGAGGCGGGGGCGCGGGCGCGACAGGCCAATCGGAATCGTCTGGCGGCGGTGGAGGCGGCGGGGGCATCGGCGATGATGGCCGCAACGCGGCCGGAAACAGCAACGGCGCCGGGGGCGGCCCCTCGACAGGTAACCAGGGCACGGTCAGCAGCCCCAGCAATACGGCCGGCGGAGCGGCTGGGGGGTCGCCCGGGGGGGCAGCTGTTTACGGCGGAGGCGGGGGCTCCCGAAGCGGCGATGGCGGCAGCTCGGTTTTCGGGGCCGGCGGCGGCGCGGGCGGCGGCGGTGGCCGGGGCGGATCCTCCGGCCGGTGGGAACCCGGCGGCGGCGGCATTGGGGGGGTGAACGAGGGGTCTCATGGAGCAGCCGGGCCCGATGCCGCTGCAGCTCAGGGGCGGCTGTGCGGCGGCGGGGGCGGCGGCGGACGTGGTGCAGGCGGGGGAGCTACAGGCGGCAACGGCGGCAGCGGCGGTATCCCCGGCGGCGGCGGCGGCGGCGGCGGCGGTAGCTCGTTCGGCGCCCCGGGCGCGGGTGGCCCCGGCGGCCGCGGCGAAGTGAGGATCTGGTGGTGGTGAGGAGGTGAGGAGGCGAGGATGAAGTACGCAATCGTCAACGGGTCACGGGTGCTCAATGTGGTGCTCGCTGACCCCCAGTATGCAGCCGCTCAAGGCTGGCTGCCGTGTCCTGATAACGCGGCGCCAGGCTGGAGTTTCCAGAGCGGTGTGTTCAGCCCGCCCGACCCCGCGCCAGAGCCGGTGCCGCCAGAGGTCACCCGGACCCAGCTGCGCTTGTCCATGCTGGAGGATCCGGGCGAGACCGGCGGGCCCGCCGCAGACACGCTGCTCGACTGGGTCGACCGCTATGTCGCCGCCAGCGGCGACCGCGCCCTCCAGGAACGGTGGGCCGCCAGTACGATGGAGCGGCACAGTCCCATGCTGACCGCCATGGCCCCGGTCTTCGGGCTGTCCGCCGCGGACGTCGACCGCATCTTCATCAGAGCCGCGGGGAAGTGATGGACCGCTATCACCAGGGCCTGGTCGACCGGCTGACCGCCCGCGGCACCCCCGAGGCCTCGACCGCGGCGGATGAGGTCCTGCGCCCCGCGGAGTACGGCGTTACCTGACGCCTTCGCGGGACGCGGTGGTAACGGTCTTGGACAAGTGCATCAGCTGTTTCGGGGGTGGCCGGACGCCACCCCCATGGTATCAAAGCCGCCGCGATCTGGTATCAAAGCGTTCGCGCCGTTACATGTTTGATCAATATTCCAGCGCCGCCCCCTGTCGGGCCGCGCTATCACTCGCCCGGCCTACGTCGTGCATGCCGCTCCCCCCACCTACACCGAACACCCCGTGAAACCCCGTGGCCCCCGTGCCCCCGTGGTGACCGGAAGCGGCGCCGCAAGTCTTGCCCCCCGCCATGACATCCGTCCCCCGTCCGCATGACGAACGTCACTTGTGGCGGGGATTGATCCGGTAAATCATTTCAGGCGTAAAAGCGACCGCGACACACCGCGGGGTATGCGGCAGACTTGCCCTGGCAGGCACCCGCCATACCTTCGGACCGGGTCGATCGGGTAGCCCCGCGGGTGGGGTTGCCCCGTGTCACGTCGAGGATCGGGATGCAGGACGACAAATCCGAACTGTTGCGCTCACTGTCCATCAGCGGGAGCGACCGGGGCACGAGCGGCGGCAACGGCGGCGGGGCCGGGCGCCGCGGCTCTGGCCGGTTGGTCGCCGGGATGGCCTTGGCCGGGTTCGTGGTCGGGGGGGCGGCGACGGCGTATTACCTGTTCGGGGTGCAGGGGCCGGGTGAACCGACCGCCCCTACTCCTGTTGCCGCCGCCGTGGCGCAGACGGCACCCGCCACCGCCGCGTCAAGCCCGGCCCCGGCCAATACAAGCCAGACTGCCCAGGCCCCGCCGGCTCCCGCTCCGGCACCCGCCGCTGCCCGCAATCCGGGCGCGCTTGTCGCTTCCGGCTATGTCGTCGCCCGGCGCATGGCCACCGTCTCCGCCGAGACCTTCGGCCGGGTGACGGAGGTGCTGGTGGAGGAGGGGATGCGGGTGGAACAGGGGCAGGTCCTGGCCCGGCTGGATGACACCCTGGCGAAGGTGGATCTGGGACTGGCCCAGGCCCGGGTCGGCACCGTGGAAGCACAGCTGGCCGGCACCCGTGCCGAACTGGCGGAGGCGCGGCGGGTGCTAGAGCGGGCCCGCACCCTGCGTACCCGCGATTTCCAGACCGAAGCCGCCCTGACCAGTGCAGAGTCCCGCGTGGCCGTCCTGGCGGCGGAGGTGCAGCGGCTGGATGCCAGCGTCGCCGTCGCCCGGTTGGAGGTGCAGCGGGAGGCGGAGCGGCTGGACAAACTGACCATCCGCGCCCCCTTCGCCGGCATGGTCGTGGATAAGAACGCCCAGCCGGGGGAAATCATCTCCCCCAATTCCGCGGGCGGTGGCTTCACCAGAACCGGTATCTGCACCATCGTCGACCAGGAAAGCCTGGAAATCGAGGTGGACGTGAACGAGGCCTTCATCAACCGCGTCTCCCCCGGCCAGCGGGCGGAGGCGGTGCTGGATGCCTGGCCCGATTGGAAGATCCCCGCCCGGGTCATCGCCGTCATCCCGACGGCGAACCGGGAAAAGGCGACGATCAAGGTCCGGATCGGGCTGGATGTGAAGGATGGCCGGGTCCTGCGGGACATGGCCGCCAAGGTGACATTCCTGGACGGCGCCGCCTGACCGGCAGGCCCGGGGTATACATTGGGGGGCGCGACGCTTCCTTTTATCGACGATCGATGGAATGACGGGGGAATGGGTGGGATGACGCGCAACCTGATCCGGCTGGCGGATGTTTCCAAGCGGTTCGTGAAGGGCCGGGAAACGATCACCATCTTCGAAAAGCTGAACCTGACGATCCCGGAGGGCGATTTCGTCGCCATCATGGGTCCGTCCGGGTCGGGCAAGACCACCCTGCTGAACCTGCTGGGCGGCATCGACCGCGCCACCGGCGGCACGGTCGAATTCGCGGGCCAGCGCATCGACGCGATGAGCGAGGGCCAGATGGCCGGCTGGCGGGCCGCCAATGTGGGCTTCATCTTCCAGTTCTACAACCTGATGCCCATGCTGACGGCGGCGAAGAACGTGGAACTGCCCCTGCTGCTGACCAAACTGTCATCGGCGGACCGGATGAAGCGGGTGGAAACCGCGCTGAAGATCGTGGAACTGCCCGACCGGGCGAAGCATTACCCGCGGGAAATGTCCGGCGGGCAGATGCAGCGCGTGGCCATCGCCCGGGCCATTGTCTCCGACCCCAAGCTGCTGCTGGCGGATGAGCCGACGGGCGACCTGGACCGTACCACCGCCGACCAGATCCTGCGCATGCTCCAGCAGTTGAACCGGCAATTGGGCAAGACCATCGTCATGGTCACCCACGATCCGGAGGCGGCGAAATACGCCAACCGGACGCTCCACCTGGACAAGGGCGTCTTCACCGAACGCATCATGGCGGCCTGACGGGGGGGTGGAGATGGGTGATTTCTATCTGGTCCGGAAAAACCTGTTCCGGAAGAAGCTGCGCGCCATCCTGATGATGGTCTGCATCTTCGTCGCCTTCCTGCTGTTCGGCGTGCTGGCCAGTTTCGAGCGGGCGTTCAACGCCGGGGAGAATGTGGCCGCCGTCAACCGGCTGGTCGTCAACAACAAGATCAACTTCACCCAACCGCTGCCGCTGGCCTATCTGAACCGGGTGCGCGGGGTGGAAGGGGTGGCCCTGGCCAGTCACTGGAACTGGTTCGGCGGTTATTTCCAGGAGCAGCGGAACTTCCTGATCGCCTTCGCGGTGGAGCCGGACACCTATCTCCAGCTCTACCGGGAGGATTTCCGGTTTGCCGAGGCGGAGAAGGCAACCTTCCTGGCCGACCGGGGCGCCATCGCCATCGGCCGCGCCGTGGCCAACACCTATGGCTGGAAGGTCGGGGACCGGATTCCCCTGTCCAGCAACATCTTTTCCAACCGCACCACCGGTACCCAGACCTGGGATTTCACCGTGGCGGCGATCTTCGATGCAGCGAAGGAACAGGTGGATACCAACCAGGTCTTTTTCCATTACGACTACTTCAACGAATCCCGCACCTTCGGGAAGGACATGGTCGGTTCCATCATCGTCGAGACGACGGACCCCACCCGGAACGAGGCGGTGATCCAGGCGATCGACAGCATGTTCGCCAATTCCCCGGCCGAAACCGCCACCGTGACCGAAGCGGCCTTCAGCAAGCAGTTCGCGGCCCAGATCGGCAACATCGCACTGATTGTCACCCTGGTGGTGGGGGCGGCCTTCATCACCATCCTGATGATCGTCGGCAACACCATGGTGATGGCAATCCGGGAACGCACGCGGGAGATCGGGGTGCTGAAGACCCTGGGCTTCCCCAGCCCGCGCATCTTCCGCATGGTGCTGGGGGAAAGCATGCTTCTGGCCTTCGCTGGTGGCATTCCGGGCCTGGTGGTGGCGGCCGTCCTGTGCGCGCTGCTTGCCCCTGGTCTGGCCGGCTTTGCCCCCGGCCTGGCCCTGGCACCCCAGACGGCGGCCCTGGGTGTCGGCCTGCTGCTGCTGCTGGGTCTGGTCACCGGCCTGGTCCCGGCGGTGAACGCGCTCCGGCTCAACATCGTTTCCGCGCTGGGAAGGGACTGACCCCATGAAACAGATCATCGCGGTCACCGCCATCAATCTGAGAAGCATTCCCCAGCGGCTTTGGGTCTCCCTCTCCACCATCATCGCCGTTGCGCTGACCGTGGCGGTGCTGCTGGGCTTCCTTGCCATGGCGAACGGGTTCCAGCAGACATTGAAGGGCACCGGCTCCGACGATGTCGCCATCCTGCTGCGCGGCGGGGCGGGGGCGGAGATCAACAGCGGCGTCAGCCGCGACCAGATGCGCCTTGTGGAGGAAGCGCCGGGCGTCGCCCGAACGGCGGAAGGCGCACCGCGGGTGTCGGGCGAGTTGTACATCGTCGTCGACGCGATCAAGCGCGCCACCGATACCAAGGCCAACATCGCCTTCCGCGGCATCGGGGCGGAGGGGATGGGCCTGCGCCAGGGTGTCTCCATCGTGCAGGGGCGGATGTTCGAGCCCGGGGCGGCGGAGATCGTCGTCGGGCGCAGCCTGATCCAGGAATTCGCCGGATTCGACCTGGGCAGCACGGTCAAGCTGGGCACAGCCACCTGGACCGTGGTCGGCGTGTTCGAGATGGACGGTTCGGTCTTCGAATCGGAGATCTGGGGCGATATCGGCGCGGTGCAGAGCCTGTTCCGCCGCACCAACAGCTTCCAGTCCATCCGCGTCGCCCTGGACGGGCCGGAGGCCTTCGCCGCCCTGAAGGCCTATCTGGCGGCGGACAGCCGGCTGAAACTGGATATCAAGACGGAGCGCCAGTACTTCTCCGAACAGGCGGCGGGGACCGGCGGGCTGATCCAGTCCCTGGGTTGGCCGCTGGCCATTCTGATGTCGGTGGGGGCGCTGGCCGGGGCACTGAACACCATGTACAGCTCCGTCTCCTCCCGCACGGCGGAGATCGCGACCCTGCGCGCCATCGGCTTCGGCGGGTTCCCGGCCTTCGTCGGCACCCTGGTGGAAAGCCTGGTCCTGTCTGTGATCGGCGGGTTGGTGGGGGCGGGGCTGACCTGGGCGCTGTTCGACGGCTTCACCGCCAGCACCTTCGGCGGCAGCTTCACCCAGGTGGTCTTCGCCTTCCAGCTCACCCCTGCCCTGGTGGTGACGGGCATGGTGCTGGCCGTGGTGGTCGGCCTGATCGGCGGCTTCTTCCCCGCTCTGCGCGCAGCAAGGGTGCCCCTGGTCGCGGCGTTCCAGAAGGTGTGATGCGGGCGGGCAGGCGGGGCGGGCATACCGCCCTCGCGTAGGTCGCAAGGAGCGGAGCGGATTGCGACGGGGCTGCGGCGGCAGACTGATCGGGTCCCCGGCCGTCGCATTGCGGCCTTTGGCCTTCATGCGACCTACGGAATTCCCCCCAACGAAAAACGGCCGCCGGATCGCTCCGGCGGCCGTTTCGGCATGGGGGGCAGGGGATGGCGCTGCAAATCAGACGCGCATGGGCATCAGAACGTAGAGCGCGTTCTCATCCTTGATGTCCTGCACCACGGTGGGGCTGCCGGCATCGGCCATCCTGAAGCGGGCGCCCTCTCCCTCGATCTGCTGGGTGATGTCCAGCAGGTAGCGGGAGTTGAAGCCGATTTCCAGGGCGGCCGCATCGTACATCACCTCCAGCTCCTCCGTCGCGGAGCCGGCCTCCGGCGAGGAGGCGGAGAGGGTCAGAACGCCGCGGTCCAGCGACAGCTTCACCGCCCGGCTCTTCTCCGTGCTGATGGTGGCGACACGGTCGACGGCAGCGGCAAACGTCTTCGGGTCCACCTCCAACGACTTGTCATTGCCGACCGGGATCACCCTCTCATAATCGGGGAAGGTGCCATCGATCAGCTTGCTGGTCAGGGTGATGTTGTCGAAGGTGAAGCGCACCTTGGTGTCGGACAGTTGGATTTCGATCGCGTCCGCCGCCTCATCCAGCAGTTTCCGCACCTCCATCACCGTCTTGCGCGGGATGATGACGCCGGGGATACCCGCGGCCCCGTCGGGAAGGTCCATCTGAACCCGGGCCAGACGGTGGCCGTCGGTGGCGACTGCGCGCAGCATCGGCGGCTCCCCCGCCGTCCGCGACTTGGCGGCGTGCAGATAAATGCCGTTCAGGTAATAGCGCGTCTCCTCCGTGGAGATGGCGAACTTTGTCCGGTCGATCAGCATCCGGGCGGCGGAGGCGGTCAGGTGGAAGCGGTGGGCAAGGTCGCCGCCCGCCATCTGCGGGAAATCCTCCACCGGCAGGGTA
>JBJOKR010000014.1:0-44189 GCA_046045995.1 Pseudomonadota bacterium
CTTGTGGATAAGGGACATCCCTTGATTCCAAGATTCACGATTCCGGTTCAGGGGCCGAAAAGCCGTTCTGTGGCACAGGCTTGCAGACCGGTTCCCGAGGGATCGGGGGCGTTGCCCGGTTGGGCTTGCGGTTGCCCGCTTTCCGGCCGGGCGGTCCACCACCCTCGCCGCCAAGCGCTTGCTGCCGCTCATGGTGGTCGCCGCCGCGGAGGACGGATTCGCCATCCGCAGCGCGCAGCCGGACGACGCTGGGCCGGTCGCCTTCCGGCGCGGCGAGAATGGCCCCGAAATCGAGGTCGTGGGTCAGCACGACCAACCCGTGACCCCGGGCGAAGGCCATGATGTCGGCATCCGGGGCATCGCCAGGGCCGAGCTGCGACCAGTGCGTCGCCTGCAACCCCACCCCCGTCGACAGCCCGACCCGGCGCGGCGACAGGGTCATGTCGACGAGCAGGGTCATGCGGTGGCCAGGTCGACGTCCCGCTGCTCGGCAAGCGAGGCGGCGTAGCGCAGGGCATGATATCATCGGCCAAAACCGGCGCTTGTCGCTCCGGGTTGGTTGCAACCGAAAAGCCCGTTCTCCGCCGCCTGCTATAGTTCGTCAGCCTTGCCGTCGAAGGGTTCGGGCGGGCCGACCTGGAAGCCGCGGTCGGCGTTGAAGCGCATGGCGGCCTTGGCACCCGCCATCTTGGGCGCATTGGCCCAGACCAGGTAGCGCCGGCCGTCACTCCAGGACCCCACAACATCGCGCGGGGGATGGCGGGCGATCTCCGCGAAGTTCGGATGGCGGATCGTCACCAGGAAGGGATGGTCGCCGGGGTTGCGCCGTTCGTCCAGCACGTGGATGAAGGATTCCGCGGCCCGCTTGCGCTGCACCACCTGTTCGCCCGTGTCGATATGGCCGGACAGGTCCTGCATCTCCTTCGCCATGGCCTTTTCCTCCCGGCGTAGGTCCAGGGTGGCGCGGGCCTTCTCCCGCACCTCCCGGCTGAGGTCGGCCACTTGGCGCAAGCGGCCCTGGTGCAGGGCGCGCACCTGCCGGATCCGCCGGGTAACGGTGGCGAAGACCTGGGCGGCGGCGGCGATTCCGGCGATGATGCCGATCCAGGCGGCGATGCTGTCCATTGGTCCCGATCCCGCCGCGCGATCTCAGCCCTGGGCCCGTCGGCCTGCCGGGGGCAGGGCAGCGGCGGGCATGGCGGCCATCTTGGCGGCGGCTTGGGGCCTGGCGGCGCCCATGGGCATAGCGGCGCCGCGGGCCAGGGTGGCGGCCAGATCCAGGTCGGGTACGGCTTCCATCATCTGGGCATCGTCCGCGGGCTCCGAGATCTCCACCACGAAGAAGCCGGTGGCCGGGGGGAACGCCTTTTCCACCGCCACCTTGGCATCGCCGATGGTGCCGGCCCAGACATGGACCTGCTGCGCCCGGCCCCATGACCGGGCCAGGAATGGGTGTTCCTTCTGCTCCAGCTGGCCGCGCTGGACATGGCGGTTGATGACGATGGCGACAAAGCGGCGCGACGGCCGCTCCGCCCGTTGGAAGGCATCCTCCTCTCCCAGCACGCGGACCAGGGCGGAGCGCGGGCCCGACAGGTCGGCCACCCGCTTCTGCACCATGTAATGGCGGCGGCGGACGGATTTCACCTGGGCATCCAGGCGGATCATGCGGGGCAGCATGGCTTCCCGCCGCGCCTTGAACCGGGACAGCAGCAGGGTCAGCTTCTGAAGCCGGTCATCGACGGCATCCGCGCGCAGGCTGGCCAGCACCCGCTGTTCCACCACATGGGCGATGGCCAGGCCGGCGACATAGGACAGCCCGGCGATGCACAGGCAGATCACCGCCGCTTCGACGAACTGGTCGATCATGCCTCGCCCTCCCCTACCGCCTCCCCGCCCGGGCATTCCCGGCAGGACCCCTCAAGGCCGGGGCGCCCCCCGCGGTCCCGCAACGCCCCCATGGCCCGCCATGCCCGCGAAGCCTCTGCCCGCAGGCGACCGCCCTGACGCAGCCTCCGTGTATCGGGAGTATATGTCTGTCATGTTTCTATCCGAAAGGATATATGCGCAAGGCCTCACCGCCGGGCACCGAATTCCGGCAGGGCTGGAAGGCGGGCGATCAGGTCGGAAAGGATCATGATGGCGGTGGTCAGCTCCGCCTCCAGCCCCGGGTCCAGCATGCGGCCCAGCCGGGGGCTGCTCAATTCCTCCAGCGCCGCCTTCAGCGGCGGCAGATCCCGCCGCAGCCACTCCAGCGCGCCCAGGGGGATGGTCTTGTCGAAGGACAGGAAGGTGAAGTAGCGGCGGCTGGTGCGGACATAGAGGGACAGCATCAGGGCGTCCAGCCGGTCGAACTCCGCCTGGGCCTGCACCGCCCGGTCGCCCGCCCGCCCGTCATCGGTCCAGTCCTGGGCCGCCTCCTCCATGCGGGACCGCAGAAGGGAGGACAGGGCCTGGAAATCCCCCAGCTTCTCCCGGAAGGCGCGATAGGGGTGGACCCGGAAATGCGGCGGCCCCGCCCCCGCCGTCTGGGCCAGTTCCATGGCCGCCCGGGCGTGTTCGCGGAGCGCGCGGAAAAGTTCCCGCGCCTCCGCCTCGCGGGCGGCCGGTGACTGCCCGCTGATCCGGGGGGGAGGTCGGTTCGGCGGTCGCCCGCGCTCGCTGCCGTTGCTCAGTCGCCCCTCCCCCGATGGATGTCAGAACTGGACGAAACGGAACTCCGCCCCCGGCTCCCCCCGCACGACCATGGTACAGGCACCCCGGCTCTCGGGGATAGCCCAAGCCGTTCCCACTTCGAAGGGAGACGTAGCGTTTTTGTTGGCGCAGGCGAGTTCGACCTCCCGGATACCGGGCCCCGCCTCCTCGAACTGGATGTTGGACCGCACCAGATAGTACCGCCAATGACCGGCCGTCTCCGGACAGGCGGACAGCCGGCGGCATTGGTTGACCAGCTTCCCTTCCACCCCGACGGCGGTGCCGGTCTCCAGGATCGTCCTGACCCGCTGCAACGCCACGGCAAGGGGATCGTCCGGGGCCAGGGGGCCCGCAACCTCCACCAGCTTGTCGCTGGTCTCGACGGCAGCACCCAGATGGCCGGGAAGGATCTGCATCCGGATCACGGACCGCAGATGCGGCGCCCTTTCCTTCGGCGCAAAGGCGTTTTCCACGCTCCGCGCGGCGCGCCCATAGCTCAGCAGCGCCGCATGGGGCTGTTCGCTCTGCTCATGGTACGACCCCACAGCATGTACAAGTAGCTGTAGGCCTGCAAGTTCATGCCCCGATTGTCGTCAAGACGGCGCAATCCCTCCTCAGCCTCTGTCAGTCTGCCCTCGTCCAGGGCCTTTTCGATCCTCTTCATGGCAGTGATAATGGTCTTGTCCACCCCGGGGTGGTCCTGCATGGCGAAATTCAACACCAACATCATATTGCGCTGGTCGACGGGCCGACCGTCCAGCGTGGCGGGATTGTATGTCCATCCCGTCATGGCGCGCAGCGCCGCCTCATCGAATCGCGCGTCCGGATCGGATGCATCCACCACTTGCACATCGGTGACCCGTCCGTCCGCAAGGACGGTGAGGGACATCTCCACCCAGCCTTCCCGATAGGTATCCAGCATTGACGAAGGGTAGGAGGGGGGCTTCCGCTCCCGCGGGGTGGCCGGAACGAAGCCCGGAATGGTCCGCCGCCCGACCGCAGGCCCGGCTTCCGAACCGGCAACTGGGGTGGTTGCGGCAACCGCCTGGGCCTGTTGGTCCGCCGCCAGGGCGGTTGATCCCACCGACAGCAGCCCGGCCACCACCAGGGTCACAGCCGCCAGGGAGGCCGGGGCAAAATGGGCGGCGGGGGACAGGACCGATACGGACGGAATGCCAAGGCGCCGCATGCAAGACCACTCCAACGTAAGGTGTGATCCCGGGACTATATCGATATCGGCATGCCCACGGCAATCGTCGCGGGAACACAAGCGGGCTGTAATTGCCTGTGCGGACGCATGCCCGCCCGACACACCCCCCACCGGTTGCGATCAGACGGTAAACCGGATCACCTGATCGCAACCTGCGGGGACGGCGGGGGTCAACCCCGGACCGGCTCCGCCGACATCAGCCCCGCGTCGGGTCCGCCGACATAGGTCAACCCCGGGCCGGCTCCGCCGACACCTGGACGGCCAGCTTGCCGACATTGCCGCCGGTGAACAGCTTGGTGAAGCTGGTCAGGGTGTTTTCCAGCCCCTGGTCCAGGTCGACCTTCCACTTGATCTTTCCGGCGGCGATCCAGGGCCCCATCTCCTGATACATCTCGCCCAGGCGGGGCGTGTAGTCGAGGACGAGGAAACCTTCCATCCGGGCGCGCTTGGCCACCAGAACGGCCAGGTTCTTCGGCCCCGGCTGGGGTTCGGTGGCGTTGTAGCCGCTGATCGCCCCGCAGAAGGGAATGCGGCCGCGGACATTCAGAAGGTCCAGTGCGGCCTCCGTGATCTCCCCGCCCACATTCTCGAAATACACATCCACGCCCTTGGGGCAGGCGGCGCGCAAAGCCTTGCACCAGCCAGATGCCTTGTAGTCCACGGCCGCGTCGAAGCCCAGTTCACCGGTCAGCCAGTCGCACTTCTCCGCCCCGCCAGCGATGCCGACGACGCGGCAGCCCTTCAGCTTGGCGATCTGCCCGACGATGGAGCCGACGGCTCCCGCCGCGGCGGAGACCAGCACCGTCTCCCCCTCCTTCGGGCGGCCCACATCCAGAAGCCCGAAATAGGCCGTGGCCCCGGTCATGCCCAGCGGGCCCAGATAGGCGGTCAGCGGCAGCCCCGGGATGTTGGGCAGCTTGCCCCAGCCCGTCCCGTCGGTGACATGGTAATCGGCCCAGCGGCCCAGGCCGCTGACCAGATCGCCGACCTTGAATTTCGGGTGGTTGGAGGCATCGACCAGCCCCAGCACCAATCCGTGCATCGGCCCGTTCAGGGGCACGGCGGGCAGATAGGTGTCGTACTGCATCCACACCGCATTGGTCGGGTCCAGCGACAGGTAGATGGTGCGGACCCGGATCTGGCCCTCACCCGGCATCTCCGCCGGGGATTCCCGCAGGTCCAACACCTCGGCGAAATTGCCGCCCCGGGGGCGGTCCTTCAGAATCCACTGGCGGTTCAGGGCAGCGGCGGTATCGGCGGGCATCGGTCCTCCCTTGGATTTCTTGGACGTCCTGGCATTTTCTCGGTCCGACCTGGCCGACCTGTCCTGGCAGACCCGTCCGGGCCGGGCCGGCCGGGGTCGGCGGTCGCGGGGGCCAGGATGGGGGAAAGCGGGCTTCGGCTCAACCCGGAAATCGGACGATCGTTCGAAAAAAGCAGCGTTCCTTGCGTGGACGGTGATGGTGTTAACACAAATGTCTTAGGTGCGGGCACCCGCGCGCGGTATGCTTCGCCCCAGGACGACCAAACCATTGGCGTATCCACCCGGCCCGTCGACCAACCCATGATCATCCGAATGCCCCGCTTCGATGATGCGACGGAGCGCCGGTTCCTGGACTGGCGCGCCAAGCGGCTGCGCGATCTGCTGCCGGTGCCGATCATTGCCGGGGCGCTGGCCCTGGTGGCCTTCACGGCCTGGGACTGGGCGCTGGACCCGGCGATGGTGGTGCCGTCCCTGCTGATCCGGGGGGCGGCGGCGGCCCTGATGCTGGCCTGCGCCTGGCGGCTGAAGCAGGACCGGACCGCACCCCTTCGCCTTCTTTCCGGGCTGGTCATCGTCACCGGCACCCTGGCCATCGCGGCGACCCAGGCCCTGGTCCAGGATGGGTTCGCCTATGGCAGCGCCGGGCTGGCCCTGTTCCCCACGGTATCGGCCATCGCGGTGATCCGGGCCTGGCATGTGCCGGTGCTGAACCTGCCGGCACTGGCGGTCGTGCCGGTTCTGATCCATCTGTCGGGCGTGGACGGATTCGCGGCGGCCAATGCGGGGCTATTCCTGGTCACCGGCATCTTCACCGCCACCATCGTCGCCCTGGCCCTGGAGCGCAGCGCCCGTTACGGATTCCGGCTGGAACTGACCCTGGAGGCGGAGGCACGGCTGGACCCCCTGACCGGCATCCCCAACCGCCGCCAGCTGGCCGAACGGGCCGCGCTGGAGGTGGAGCGGGTGCGGCGATTCGGCCGGCCGCTCAGCCTTCTGCTGATGGATGTGGACCATTTCAAGCGCATCAATGACAACCACGGCCATGCCGTGGGGGATGAGGTGCTGCGCGTTCTGGCCGCCCTCTGCCGGGCGGAGCTGCGCCAGACGGACCTGCTGGCCCGCATGGGCGGGGAGGAGTTCGTGGCCCTGCTGCCGGAGACGACGGCGGAGGATGCGGCCCTGATCGCCGAACGCCTGCGCATGCGGGTGGCGGCCCGGCCCCTGCTGTCCGATCCGGTGCGCATCCCTGTCACCATCAGCGTCGGAGTCGCCGGCTGCACCGCCGATACGGCGGGGTGGGAGGATCTGCTGGAACGGGCCGACCGGGCCATGTACGACGCCAAGGAAGGCGGGCGCAACCGCGTCACCCATGCGGGCGGCGCCAGCGGCGGATCACCCCGCCGCCCCGCCACCACCCACGCCGCCTGACGGCCCGGTCGGGAAGCCCCCGGTCTGGCGCAGCGCCTCCCCCAGCACCATGGATGCGGCCACCGCTTGGTTCAGGCTTCGCACCCCCGCCACCATGGGGATGAAGACCCGGGCATCGCAGGCCGCCACCACCGCCGCCGGGGTGCCAGCACTTTCCCGGCCCAGCAGCAGCGTATCCCCCGGCTGGAAGGCGAAATCGGTATAGGGGCGGTCATCGGGGCCCAGCGGGGTTTCCACCAGGACCACCCGGCCCGGGCGGGCGGCCATGAAGGCATCCCAGTTCAGGTGGCGCACGATCTCCGCCGCCCCGGCGTAATCCATCAGGCTGCGGCGCAGCCGCTTGTCGTCCAGCAGGAAGCCGCAGGGTTCGATGATGTCCACCGCCACGCCCAGGCAGGCACCGGCCCGGATCAGCGTCCCGGTGTTCTGGGGGATGTCGGGTTGGTAAAGGGCAAGGCGCATGGGGGCGAAGCTATCGCCGCCGGGGCCCGCCGGGGTCAAGCGCGTTATACCAGCGGCCTTGTATCCCGACCTGTCGGGATACAAGGCTTCGGCGGCACGGGACGCGACGAAATGTCAGCCACGGGCCCCGACAGGCAGCCCTTTCCATCACAGGGGCGGGCATGTATATCGGTGCATCACGCCCGGACCCTATTCCGGGCGACTCTAATCGCTATGGCCGATCCCATGCCTGCCGCCGCCTGCCGGTGGCCCGGTCGCGCGGCCCTGGCGGGTGACACGGTAAATCGGGATACGAGCGGTATCCAGGGGATCAGTGACCGCGGGCGCCGGCCGGACCGGTGGGGTGCACCGCGCATGCCGAGGAGAAGAGAGGGATGGCGGACACATCGCATCAGGCCCCCCATGGCCACGCCGGCGAGGGGCAGACCCGCCGCGACTTCATCTATCTGCTGGCGGCCGGCACGGGTGCGGTGGGTGCCGCCGCCGCCGTGTGGCCGTTCATCCACAGCATGAACCCGGCGGCCGACACGCTGGCGCTGGCGTCGACGGAGGTCGACCTGGGGCCGATCGCCGAGGGCCAGGCCATCACCATCACCTGGCGCGGCAAGCCCGTCTTCATCCGCCACCGCACGGCAGCAGAGATCGAGACGGCCCGCACCACCCCGGTCGGCGACCTGATCGATCCGCAGCCCGACGAAGAGCGGGTGCAGAAGCCGGAATGGCTGGTCATGGTCGGGGTCTGCACCCACCTGGGCTGCGTGCCCCTGGGGCAGAAGACCGGTGAGGCCAAGGGTGACTTCGGCGGCTGGTTCTGCCCTTGCCACGGGTCCCACTACGACACGTCGGGCCGCATCCGCAAGGGTCCGGCGCCCGCCAACCTGCCGGTCCCGGAATATGCATTCCTGACCGACACCCGCATCCGCATCGGCTGACCTGATCCAGGAGGAGGGAGAGCGCCATGGCTCACGCCCCGTCATCGTCCTTCGCGAACCCGGTGGTGAACTGGATCGACCAGCGCCTGCCGGTGTTCACCATGATGCAGAAAGAGTACGGGACCTTCCCGACTCCGAAGAACTTCAATTACTTCTGGAATTTCGGCGCCATCGCCATGTTCGTGCTGGTGGTGATGATCGTGTCCGGCGTCGTGCTGGCCATGCATTACACCGCCAACACGGCCTATGCCTTCAATTCCGTCGAGCGCATCATGCGCGATGTGAATTACGGCTGGCTGATCCGCTACATCCACATGAACGGCGCCTCGATGTTCTTCATCGCGGTGTATATCCACATCTTCCGCGGCTTCCTCTACGGCTCTTACAAGAAGCCGCGGGAGCTGCTGTGGATCCTGGGCGTGGTGATCTTCCTGCTGATGATGGCCACAGCGTTCATGGGCTATGTGCTGCCCTGGGGCCAGATGTCCTTCTGGGGTGCGACCGTCATCACCAACCTGTTCTCCGCCCTGCCGGTGGTGGGGGAGAGCATCGTGACCCTGCTTTGGGGTGGCTTCTCGGTCGATAACCCGACGCTGAACCGCTTCTTCGCCCTGCACTTCCTGCTGCCCTTCGTGATCGTGGCGGTGGTGTTCCTGCATGTGGCGGCCCTGCATGTCACCGGGTCAAACAACCCGCTGGGGATCGAGCCGAAGGGCCCGCAGGACACCCTGCCCTTCCACCCCTACTACACGACGAAGGATCTGTTCGGCCTGTCGCTGTTCCTGATCTTCTTCTCCATCTTTGTCTTCTTCGGCCCCAACGCGCTCGGCCACCCGGACAACTACATCCCGGCCGATCCGCTGGTGACCCCGGCCCATATCGTGCCGGAATGGTACTTCCTGCCCTTCTACGCCATCCTGCGCGCCGTCACCTTCAACATCGGCCTGCCCTTCACGGATGTGGTGCTGATCGACGCCAAGCTGGGCGGCGTGCTGCTGATGTTCGCCTCCATCCTGATCTGGTGCCTGATGCCCTGGCTCGACCGCTCGCCGGTCCGCAGCTACCGCTTCCGCCCGATCTACAAGTGGTGGGTGCTGATGCTGGCGGTGTCCTTCTGCATCCTGATGTATGCAGGCGCCAAGCCGGCGGAGGGCTGGTACATCCTGCTGACCCAGTTCGGCACCGTGCTGTACTTCCTGTTCTTCCTGGGCCTGCCGGTCATCAGCAGCATCGAGCGTCCGCTCCCGCTGCCGGCCAGCATCGCCAAGCCTGTCCTGGGTGGTGGCCGCATGGGCGCCGCCGTTCCTGCCAAGCCGATGGAGAAGGCGTGATGAACCGCCCTGCCCTGCGTTCGAAACTCGGCCTCAGCCTGAAGTCCCTTCTGGTCGCCGGTACGGTCGGCGTCGCCGGCTTGCTGGCCCCGCTCTCCGCCCAGGCGGCGGGGGGCGGGCCGACGCCCCCGGCCCAGGACTGGGTCCATGGCGGCGTGAACAGCTTCTTCTCGGTCTTCAAGCATTATGACCGGGCGGCGCTTCAGCGCGGCTTCCAGATCTACAAGGAAGGCTGCTCCGCCTGCCACAGCATGGATCTGCTGTCGTACCGCAACCTGGCCGACCTCGGGTACAATGAGGCGGAGATCAAGGCCATCGCCGCCCAGTACACGGTGATGGACGGCCCGAACGACGAGGGCGAGATGTTCGAGCGTCCGGCGCTGCCGTCGGACCGCTTCAAGAACCCGTTCCCGAACAAGAAGGCCGCCGCCGCCGCCAATAACGGCAAGGCCCCGCCGGACCTGTCGCTGATCGTCAAGTCCCGCAAGTACCATGAGGACTACATCTACGCCCTGCTGACCGGCTATGTGGACCCGCCGGCCGGGTTCGAAGTGCCGGACGGCAGCTATTACAACGCCTATTACTCCGGCCACATCATCGCCATGGCCCAGCCGCTGTATCCCGATGGGGTAACCTTCAGCGACGGGACGGCCGCCACGGTGGAGCAGCAGGCGAAGGACGTGACCACGTTCCTGGCCTGGGCGTCGGAGCCGCATCTGGAGGATCGCCGCCAGATGGGCATCGCCGTCATCATCTTCCTGCTGTTCCTGTCGGCCTTCCTCTACGCCGCCAAGCGTCGCCTCTGGGCCGACGTCCACTGATATCCCGCGGCCCCGACCGCGATCCCACCCAAGGGCGCCCCCGGCAACAGGGGCGCCCTTTTCTTTTGGGGTGGAGGTTGAACACCAAGATCACCAAGATCACCAAGGGGCCGGTGCCGGAATGGACGGCCCTGCCCGGTGCGGGTCGATACTCTCGCTGGGCCGGTCATGGGGGGATGAACGGGGGCACGCATCGCCCCCCTGACCTTGGTGATCTTGGTGACCTTGGTGCTTTACACGCGCTCAGCACGCCAAACCCACTGCCTGCACGAAGGTTGGTGACGGTGGGACAATCCGATCGTGACGCTTATCTGCGCTGAGCCGCGCCGCCATGGTGAGCACGGCCGTCGGCGCCCTATGCCGGCCGCCTGTTCATAGATCGCGCCCGTCCCGCCGCAATTCATGCATCAGGGGCGTCCGCTCCGCCCAGGCCCCGGCCGGAAACGGGATGGCATGCACCACCTCCCCCGTCCGATCCAGCAGGTCGGTCGCCAGATCGGCCAGTCGATCCATCGCCCCCCAGCGGTCATCCAGGTCGCGCAGGAAGACAGCCACGTCGTAATCCGACTCCGGCATCCCGTCGCCCCGTGCGCGCGATCCGAACAGCACGACCCGTTCGACCCGCGGGCCGAAAGCCCGGTCGATGGCGGTGCGCACATGGGAAAGGACTGGATCGACCATGGGGGGCACGATAGCACAACCATACCCGCAAGGCAGGATACGCTGTTGGGGATCGGAACAGAGGAGAGCCACAGCATGACGACCGACGATCCGCGCCTGACCGACCTGCTTCGCTTCTGGTTCGAGGAGGCGGGGCCGACCTGCTGGTTCGCCGGGGGGCCCGCCTTCGACGACCGGTGCCGGGAGCGGATGGGGCCCCTGGCAAAGCAGGCGGCGGCGGGGGAACTGGACACTTGGGCCGGCCATGCGGCCGGGGCGGTGGGGCTCTGCCTGCTGCTGGACCAGGCCCCGCGCAACATCCACCGCGGCACCCCGGCCATGTACGCGACCGATGCGAAGGCCCTGGCCGTGGCGGCGGCGGCGATCGACCGCGGCGATGACCTGACGGTTGGGGAGGTATCTCGCCTGTTCCTTTACCTTCCCTTCGAGCATGCGGAGGATCTGGAGCACCAGCGGCGGGCGCTGCGCCTGTTCGCCACCCGCACGACCGATCCCGCCTGGCTGGATTACGCCGCCCTGCACCTGGCCGTGATCCACCGCTTCGGCCGCTTCCCCCACCGCAACGCCATCCTGGGGCGGGAGACCACGGCGGAGGAAGCCGCGTGGCTGGCCCAGCCGGGGGCCGGGTTCTGAGGGGGGGCTGGGTGGTCGGGGGGGGGTCGGGCCGCGCGAGGAACCGTCGCCCCTCGGGCTGCGCCCTCGCAGCGACCCACGGCCCCTTTAGGTCGCTGCGAGCGGAGCGATGGCCGACAATCAAAGGCCCGACCTCGCCCCCGCTCACCCGCCCTGTGGGTATTCCGCAGCACGGCGCTTCAATTCCACCAGGCATTCGTCCCGCCCGGGCTTGAAGTCCCGGCCGGCCCACCAGCCTTCCACCAGGGCCAGCAGGCGCCCGACCTCCGGCCCGGCGGGCACGCCCAGGTCCAGGGCGTCCTGGCCCTTCAGGGGGAAGGGGATGATGATCCAGCTTGCCGCTTCCGCCAGGGGGCCCAGCAGGTCGGAGACGGGGGTGCCCAGGTCGGCCGCGGCCAGCAGCAGCAGGTCGCGGTAGATCTCCGGCCCGATCTTCTGCAAGGCGGCGCGGCGGGTCTTGATGGACTGGTCGGGATGCACATCCACCGGTGGGGCGGTCAGGGTCAGCAGTTCATCCCGCTGCTGGTTCGACAGGCGCAGCCGTTCCGCCACCGCCCGGGCGGGGGCATCGCCGATGCCGCTGCCCCGGGGCAGCAGGGCGGCCAGCCGGGCCAGCGGCGATGTCTCCCCCACCAGCCATTCCAGCCGGTCCAGGGCGGCCAGCCGGTCCACGTTCACCGCCTGGGGCAGCAAATGGGCCATGATCCCCTGGTCCAGCATCAGGCGCCAGACCTCCACCGCCCGGTCGGCGGGCAGAAGGCGCAGCAGCTCATCGCGCACCCGCTCCCCCGACAGGGTGGGCAGCAGATGGGCCAGGGCGGCGCATGCCTCCAAGGATGCGGGCTCCGGCACCTTGGCCCCGAACCGGGCATGGAAGCGGAAGAAGCGCAGGATGCGCAGCACATCCTCCGTGATCCGGGTGCGCGGATCGCCGACGAAGCGCACCCGGGACGCCGCCAGATCCGCCAGACCGTCGAAGGGGTCGTACAGCTCCCCCTCCTCCGACAGGCTCATGGCGTTGAAGGTGAAATCGCGCCGGGCCGCATCCTCCTGCCAGTCATCCGTGAACTCCACCCGCGCGTGGCGGCCGAAGCTCTCGGCATCCCGGCGCAGGGTGGTGATCTCGAACGGGATCTGATCGACGATGGCGGTGACGGTGCCGTGCTTGATGCCGGTGGGGATCACCCGGATCCCGTCGGCCTTCAACCGGCGCATCACCTCATCGGGCGGCAGGGGGGTGGCGATGTCCACATCCGCCGCTTCCACCCCCAGCACCGCATCACGCACACAGCCGCCGACGAAACGCGCCTCCTGTCCGGTGCGCATCAGGGACTGCAGCACCCGGCGGGCGGCGACACCGGCCATAAGGCCGATCGGGTCCAGGCGGCGGACAGGTTCCATCGGGACAGGGTGGGGCGGCAGGGGCACGGGAATCTTGGAGCAGGGGGATCTTGGAACAGGAAGGGGAGGGGAACCAGGGACGGCGACTAGGCCTTTCGGTCTAACCCAGGGCCGATCGCTTGTCCAAGACCTTCGCCGGGCCTGGGTGCGGGGCAAATTCGGACGGGGTCAGTTCACCCGCCGCCCGCCCTCCGCCTCCACGGTGCCCGGCTCCGGCGCCTGGTCGCGGGGGATTGTGCGGGCGGGGGCATAGCTGCCGTCGGGCAGACGGTGGGCGGGGATGTAGATGCTGTCGCGCGGCTGTCCGCCCAGCACGGCCACCGCCACCAGCACCATAGCCGACAGGGTGACCCCGCTGCCGATCAGCCAGAACCACGGTGCCCCGGCCAGCAGCCCCGGCCGCGCCGCCGTGGCCACGGCTTCTCCCCCTCCGGCCCCGCCCACATCCGGTGCCGGGGCGACCGGCGCCGGCCGGTGGCGCAGGGTCAGCACCACATAGGCCAGATAGACCAGGGTGGGCAGCAGCAGCGGGATCAGGATGGTAAGGACGACCTTCAACATGGGCGGATGCACCGATCAACGGACCCTGGGATTGCTACATGGGGACGGCGGATGCCCTGTGCCATGCGCGGGGAGATGATTATCGCCGCCGCACGCCCGCCTTTGCCCCCCCCCGGACCTACCGCCCTTCGCGCCGCCAAGCGGCAAGCATGAGGCCCAGCGCCAGGGCCAGCACGGCCAGACCGGGCAACAGGGGTACCTGGGTCACGCCGGTGACGACGAAATCGCCGTTGGCGCGCAGGCCCATCCAGCCGCGGCCGGCGGCATCGCCGTCGGGCCGGACCCGGCGCACATCCGGAACCGCCCGGGTGCCGCCGAAATCCGCCAGCCAGTAGGAGCCGCCGCCCGTCGCGTCCAGCACCGGGCGCAGGGGGTCGGGGGTGGTGCGCATATCGGCCAGTTCCTTGGGGTTCACCGCCCCCACCACGGCCAGGGCCGTGCGCTCCCCGTCGACGATGCGCCAGATACCGGGTTCGGTCGCCAGCAGGGTGCCGATGGCCGTGCCATCGCCCTGATCCTCCAGCGCCAGCGGCTGCTCCCCGCCGCCGGGGGCGGTGACCTGGACCGGACGGTCCACGGATTCCAGCGACCGGCGCTCCACCGTGATCCGGCTGCCATCCACCCGGGCGCGCAGGTCGTTCTCCTCCAGCTCCGGCTCCTTCATCAGCCAATGGGCCAGTCGCCGCAGCAGTTCCGCCTGGGGCCCGCCGCCGTCGAAGCCGCGGGACCACAGCCAGATATGGTCGGAGGTGAGCTGGGCCACCCGCCCTTCCCCCACCCGGTCCAGGATCAGCAAGGGGCGGCCGTCCACCCCGCTCATCACCGTGGTGCCGGACAGGGGCACCACATCCATCTGGCGGAACCAACGGCCCCAGGCCCCTTCCACCGCGGCCTCCGCCTCCGCCCCGCTGCCGGGCGGCACCGCCACCAGCCCGGCGGTGACCGGGTGGCGCTGGCCCAGGGGGGTGACCGCCGGGGTGAAGGGCTGTTCCACCACATCCCCCGTCGGCTCCCCCGGCAGGACCACGCCCAGCGGCGTGCGGTAGAGGGAGAGCGGCGTGGCGAAGGTGGGGCCGCTCGCCTCCAGGAAGGCGCCGCCGCGCTGCACGTAATCGGCGATGTTGGCCAGATACAGGTTGGGCAGCACGCCGCGCCGCCGGTAGCGGTCGAAGATGATCAGGTCGAATTCGTCCAGCTTCATCTCGAACAATTCCCGGATCGGGAAGGCGATCAGGGACAGTTCACGGATGGGGGTCGTGTCGTTCTTTTCCGGCGGGCGCAGGATGGTGAAATGGACCAGATCCACCGACGGATCGGCCTTCAGCAGGTTGCGCCAGGTCCGCTCCCCCGCATGGGGTTCGCCCGACACAAGCAGGACCCGCAGCCGGTCGCGCACACCGTTGACGACGATGGCGGCCCGGTTGTTGGCCATGGTCAGTTCCTCCGGCCCGGCCTCCACCTCCAGTTCCAGCACGTTCTGGCCGCCGTGTTCCAGGGTGAAGGTCAAGGGCACGTCCACCCCGACCGGCACGCGGAAGGTGCGGGCGGGCTGGTTGTCCTGGCTGACCGACAGCCGGGCGATGCTGTTGCGCACCGGTCCCGGCAGATCGTCCACCCGCACGCTGACCGTCACCTCCTTCTCCACCAGGCCATAGCTGGGGGCCTGGACGATGGACAGGCGGCGGTCCCCCTCCTGCCGTTCCCCGGATAGAAGGGCATGGATGGGCCCGAACCCTTCCAGGGTGGGCAGCACCTCCGCCACGTCATGCACCTGCCCATCGGTGATCAGCACCGCCCCGGCGATGCGCCGGCGGGGCACATCGGCCACGGCCCGGGTCATCGCCTCCAGCAGGCGGGTCTCCTGCACCGCCGCCCCTTCCGGCCCGGCGGCATCGGCGGTGCGGACGATCCGTACCTCCAGATCCTCCCGCCGCGACAGCTCCGCCTCCAGCGCCACCAGCGCCCGTTCGGTCCGGGCCCGCCGTTCCCCGATGGACTGGCTGGGGGACTGGTCGACGACGATGACGGCCACGTCCTTGATCGGCTGGCGCTGTTCCTGGACCAGGGACGGGTTCACCAGGGCCGCCAGCAGCACGGTCAGGGCAAGCGCCCGCCAGCCCGTGCCCCGCGCCCGCCGCCACAAGGACACGGCGATGCCCAGCAGGGCCGCCGCCGCCAGCACGGCCAGCAGCCAGAGCGGGACCAGGGGATCCAGGGCAAGCGTGGTGGACGCGGTCATTGCCCCAGCCTTTCCAGGATGGCTGGCACATGCACCTGGTCGGCCTTGTAATTGCCGGTCAGGGCGTACATGACTAGGTTGATGCCGAAGCGGTAGGCCATCTCCCGCTGCCGTTCGGGCCCCGGAACAACCGCCGCCAGGGGCCGCCCCGCCTCATCCACCGCCCAGGCGGACGCCCAGTCCGCCCCGCCGATGATGACGGGGGAGACACCGTCATTGGCCCGGCTTTCCGCCGCCTCCACCCAGACATCGCCGCCGGCGTAACGCCCCGGAAACTCCTCCAGCAGGTAGAAGGCCTTGGTCAGCACATGCTCCGGCGGGACGGGGGCCAAGGGAGGGATGTCCAGCCCGGCCAGCAACAGCTCCAGCCCGGCGCCGCCGGACCCGAACCCGCCGCCCATACCCTGGTCGCGGGTATCCACCAGCAGCATGCCGCCGTTGCGCAGGTATTCGTTCAGCCGGGCCCGCGCCGCATCGGACGGCGGGGCCGCCCCCGGGGCCACCGGCCAGTAGATCAGGGGGTAGAAAGCCAGTTCGTCCGATTCCAGGTCCACCGGCATGGCGCCCGCGATCTCCACCGCCGTGCGCCGGCCCAGTTCCAGGCCCAGCCCCTCCAGCCCCGCCTCCGCCATGCGGTCCACGGCCGGGTCGCCGGTGCGGATGAAGGCCAGCCAGGTTTCCGACGTGGCGGCGATGGCCCGCTGTTCCGGGCCCATCCGGTCGGGATCGGTGCGGATGGCGGAACCGGGAAGGGCTGGCGGCCAGTCCTGGGCCCGGGCCTGGTCCGGTACCAGGAAACCGGCCCCGGCCAGGGCCAGCAGCAGCACGGCCGCCGGTCCGCCCTTCGCCACCCCCCGCCGCACAAGGCCGCGTGGTGCAGTCAGCAGGCCGCGCAGGGCCAGCCCGATGAACAGGTCGATGATGGCCAGCGCCAGGGCCGCCGCCAGCAGCCAGGGCTTCAGATCCGTTTCGCCGCGCGTGCCGTACAGGTCGCGCAGGGTGCCGCCGACCAGCGGGTCCACCGGTGCCAGATCGGCCACGGCCGGGGCCAGGTTCAGGGCCTGACGCGCCTCCGCCGAGCCGTAGAAGCCGGGCGGGTGGCGGGGGCCGATCACGGCCGCCGGTTCCGCCGCGGCCCGGGCGGCCGGAAGGGGGAAGGCGGTGGCGGGCGGCGGGATCATCCGCCCCAGCCCGTCCAGCAGTTCCAGGGGCGGCAGGGTGCCCTGGGCCCCGCCCGCCGACACCCCGGCCGACAGGGCCACCAGCCGTTGCAACATCTCCACGAACAGGCCGGACAGGGGGAGGTTAGACCAGTCCGGGCTGGCCGTGGTGTGGACCAGAACGACCCAGCCGTCCCCGCGCTTTTCCGCCGTCACCAGCGGCGTGCCGTCGCCCAGCCGGGCCCAGGTCCGCTCCGCCAGATCGACCGACGGCTCGGCCAGCACCTGCCGGCTGACCGCGACGTCCGGCGGAAGGCGCAGACCGCGGAAGGGACTGCTCTCCGGGAAGGGGGCCAGCACCGCGGGCTCGCTCCAGCTCAAGGCACCGCCCAGGGCCCGGTCGCCCTCCCGCAGCCGCACGGGGATCAGGCGGTCGGCGTTCTGGGCAAGGCGCGGCCCAGCGAAGCGGACCAGCAGCCCCCCCCTTTCCACCCAGCCTTCCAGCGCGTCCCCGTCCGGCCCGGCCAGGGAACCCACATCGGCCAGGACCAGCACCGCCAGTTCCCGGGTCATCAGGTCCGCGACCGCTCCCTGCCGCACCTCCGCGAAGGGGGTCAGCGCCCGGTTCAGATAGAACAGGTCGGACAGCAGGGGCTGGTTCTCCCCCTCCGGCCGGCCGGAAACAAGGCCGACCGGGCGGCGGCGCCAGCGTTCATCCAGCAGCAGGGTGGCCCCGGCCGTGGCCTGCCCGTCCAGCCGCAGGGCCGTCACCTCGTTGCGCAGCTCCGTCGGCAGGTCCAGCCGCACCTCCGCCCGGGTCTGGCCGGGCTGGAACACGGTTTCACCGCTGCCCAGCAGACGCCCGTCCGAACCGGTGGCGCGGACCACCACCGGCTGGGGCAAGGCGGCATGGCTGCGCTCCACCGGCACGGTCAGGCCCCGTGGGTCGCCCGCGGGCGGGCGCAGCAGCAGGGCCGGCCGCTCCGCCCCGTCGGTCACCACCTCCAGCGCGCCCTGGCGGCGCAGGGCATCGGCCAGCCCTTGCGTCGCCGGCTGGGCCAGCCCGTCGGACAGCCAGACCGCATAGGGTGTGCCTTCCGGCCGGAAGGCGGCCAGGGCGGCGGCGGCCCCGGCATGGTCGGACGGCCAGGGCCGCGGGGCCAGGGACTGCGCCTCCCGCCGGGCGTCGCCGGGGGCCAGCGGGCCGGTCAGGCGGGGGGCGGCCCCATCCTCCGCCGCGGCGGTGGGCAGCAGGGCGACCGGGCGCCCGGCCCGGTCCGCCTGATCGATCATCCGCTCCATCAGCTCCTGCCGGGCCGGCCAGTCCCGCCCGGCGGCCCAGCCATTGTCCACCACCAGCAGGATCGTCCCGCCGCCAGGCAGCACCGCGTCCGGGTTCAGCAGCGGCCGGGCCAAGGCCAGGATGATCAAGGCGGCCAGGATCAGGCGCAGGATCAGCAGCCACAAGGGCGTGCGGGCCGGCGTCTCCTCCCGGTCCAGCAGATCGCGCAGCAGCCGGATCGCCGGAAAGGCCACGGCGCGGGGGGCCGGCGGCGTCACCCGCAGCAGGAACCACAGCACCGGCAGCACCACCAGCGCCGCCAGCAGCCAGGGTGCGGCAAAGGCCAGCGGGCCGAGGCTCAGCATGGTGCCGCCTCCCCGGGTGCCGCGGTGCCATGTGGACCCCTCACCCTCCCAAGCCTGTCGGCTTGGGCCCCTCCCTCTCCCTCAAGGGGAGAGGGGATCAGCGCTGCTTCCCCCGTCACTCTCCCGGTGGTGAGGCTCCATCCCCCTCTCCCCTTGAGGGAGAGGGAGGGGCCCGCCGCGTAGCGGTGGGAGGGGGAGGGGTCCGGCAGCACCGGCCCCGTTTCCGCCCCCTCACACCAATAACGCTGGACAGAAGACATCCCCATCACACCGCCTCCATCGCCAGCGCGCCCCAGAGGGCGAGGAGGGCGGTCTGGGGGGGGCGGTCGGTGCGGTGCAGGCCATAGCTCCACCCGGCGGCCCGGGCCAGATCGGCCAGGCCCTGCTTCTGGGCGGAAAGCCGCTCCAGATAGGCGTTCCGGATGCCTTCGACCCGCGGGATCAGCAGTTTGTCCTCCCCCTCCAGCCCGGTGAACTCCACCCGCCCGGCGAAGGGCAGCGTTTCCTCCGCCGGGTCCAGCACCTGGACAAGATGGCCCCGCAGCCCCCGTCCCGCCAGGGCGGAAACGGTGCGGCGGATCTCCTCCAGCGGGGCAAGCAGGTCACCAACCAGCACCACCTGGGCATGACGGGGCAGCGGTTCGGCCGGCGGCAGGTCCGGCCCGTCCACCCGCCCCGCCCGGTCGCCCAGAAGCAGGGCCAGGCGCGGCAGGATGCTGCGGGCGGCACTGGGGCTGATGCCGCTGCCCAGCAGGGCCGTGCGCTCACCCCCGCGGACCAGCATCACCGCCGCCGCCAGGGTCAGCAGGTCGGCCCGCTCCCGCTTGGTGGGCAGCGACCGGTCGGAGCGCCAGTCCATGCTGGCCGACCCGTCGCGCCACAGCCAGACGGATTGCGCCGCCTCCCATTCCGTCTCCCGGACGAAGACATGGCGGGTCTTGGCCGATTGGCGCCAGTCGATGGCGGTGACGCTGTCGCCGGGCAGGTAGCGGCGGAACTGCCAGAACGTCTCCCCCTGGCCGACCCGGCGGCGGCCGTGGACACCCTGGGCCACCGTCGCCGCCACCCGCTCCGCCGCCACCAGCAGGGGCGGGAGGCGCAGGGCCAGATCCTCCGCCCGGTGCTGAAGGCGCAGCGCCGTCGTGCGGGTATCGGCATCGGGGCCGGAAGCGGATGCGGGGGAAGGGCCGGGTGTTGGGGCGGAGGGGGGCGCCATCAGGGGTGCGGCCCGGTCACATCAGCGGCCGGCACAGCCGGTCGATCACGTCATCCAGCGTCACCCCGTCGGCCCGGGCGGAGAAGTTCAGGGCCATGCGGTGGCGCAGCACCGGCTTTGCCAGGGCCAGCACATCGTCCAGTGACGGCACCAGCCGCCCATCCAGCAGGGCCCGGGCCCGGGCCGCCAGCATCAGCGCCTGGGACGCGCGGGGGCCGGGGCCCCAGGCCACATGGCGCCGCACCTCCTCCACCGGGCTGTCGCCGGGGCGGGCGTTGCGCACCAGGTCCAGGATGCCGTCCACCACGCTGTCGCCCACGGGGATGCGGCGGACCAGGGCCTGGGCCGCGATCAGGTCCTGGGCGGTCAGCACCGGCACGGGCCGCCCGGATTCGGCACCCGTCGTGGCGATCATCATCCGCCGCTCCGCCTCCCGGTCGGGGTAATCCACATCGACCTGAAGGAGGAAACGGTCCAGCTGCGCCTCCGGCAGGGGGTAGGTGCCCTCCTGCTCCAGCGGGTTCTGGGTGGCCAGCACATGGAAGGGGCGCGGCAGGGGGTGGTAGTGCCCCGCCACGCTGACCCGGCCCTCCTGCATCGCCTGCAGCAGGGCGGATTGGGTGCGGGGGCTGGCGCGGTTGATCTCATCGGCCATCAGCAGCTGGCTGAAGATCGGGCCGGGGATGAAGCGGAAGCCGCGGCGCCCGTCCGCATCCTCCTCCAGCACCTCCGACCCCAGGATGTCGGCGGGCATCAGGTCGGGGGTGCACTGGATGCGCTTTTCATCAAGGCCCAGCACCGTGCCCAGGGTTTCCACCAGCCGGGTCTTGGCCAGGCCCGGCACGCCGATCAGCAGCAGATGCCCGCCGGCCAGGATGGTGACCAGGGACAGGTCCACCACGTCGCGCTGGCCATAGATGATCCGGCCGATCATCGCCCGGACATCGGCCAGCCGGTCGCCCAGCCGCTCCACCTCCGCCACCAGGGCCTGGGCGTCGGGGCCCCCCGATACACCGCCGGGAGCCGGGGACGCCGTCGGTCCGCCACGGGACAGGTCGATCGCGCTCACATCCGCATCCTTTTTCCAGCCCCAGCCTAAATCTCGGTCTCGGTTCCGGGCGTTCCCGAACCGGTACGGCCAGACTATGTTACCTTCAAGGCCGGGGGCGGTGCCAGTGCGGCACGTCACCACCATTCCGCAGGTTCGTCCACAGACAGAGATGGTCATTCCCGCCATGGAGGAAAGCAAGCCCCGCGACGATTCACCCCCGCCCCTTCTCCGCGCGCTCGGCTCTGGTGCCCGCCCCAATGGCCACCCTGGCCCGACGGCGGAGGATGAGGCGTATGAGATCCGCATCGCCCGCGACGGCACCTGGTACTACCACGGCAGCCCGATCGGCCGGATCGCCCTGGTGAAGCTGTTTTCCACCGTCCTGCGCAAGGACGAAAAGGGGGATTACTGGCTGATCACCCCGGCGGAACGGGGACGCATCACCGTGGAGGATGTGCCCTTCACCGCGGTGGAGGTGACGGTGACCGGGCCAGGGGAGGGGCCAGGGGAGGGGCCAGGGGAGGGGCCAGGGGAGGGGCCAGGGGAGGGGCAGAACCTGACCTTCCGCACCAACCTGGACCAGGAGGTGACGGCCGGGCCGGACCACCCCCTTCGCGTCGCCACCGATCCCGCGACGGGGGAGCCGCGGCCCTATATCCTGGTCCGTGACAATCTGGAGGCCCGGATCCTGCGCCCGGTCTTCTACCACCTGGTGGACCGGGGGGTGGAGCGGGGGGGGGAGTTCGGGGTATGGAGCGGGGGGGTCTTCTTCCCCTTGGGCTCCCTCCCCACCTGAAGGAAGTGCCGCTTTTCCGCCGGCCCCACCCTGATTGCCCGGTCTGAACCCCAAGCCCGCCCCTTTCCCGAAGGCCACCGCCTTGTCCATGCCCATGGTATCCGCCACCACCTTGACCGAGCCGGAGATCCGCGCCCGTTTCCGCAGCCGCCGCCAGCCGCCCTCCCGGCTATTGGCGGTGCGGGGGGATCATGACGGCAATCCGGGCCTGCACCCGCCGGCGGAACTGCGGGAGGCGGCGGTGCTGGTGGGTCTGGTGGATCGGACGGGGCAGCCGGGAGTGGATGCCCTGACCGTGCTGCTGACCCAGCGCACCGCCCACCTGGCCGCCCATGCCGGACAGATCAGCTTCCCCGGCGGTGGTGTGGAACCGGACGATACCGGGCCGGAGGATACGGCCCTGCGCGAGACGGAGGAGGAGGTGGGCCTGACCCGGGAGCGGGTGGAGGTGCTGGGCTACCTGGACACCTATATCACCCGCACCGGGTTCCGGGTGACGCCGGTGGTGGCCCTGATCCGCCCGCCCTTCATCCTGAACCCCGACCCGTATGAGGTGGCGGAGGTGTTCGAGGTGCCCCTGCCCTTCATCCTGGACCCCGCCAGCCGTCGCCGTGAAAGTCGGGAGTACAAGGGCGCGCTGCGGCATTTCTGGGTCTTCCCCTACCAGGACCGCTACATCTGGGGGGCCACCGCCGGCATGCTGGTCAACCTGACCGACATCCTCCTCCCCCCCGCCGACGCGGCCTAAGGCGGCCAGCCGGATCACGCCCGGCCCGACATTCCCGGGTCCTGGCCCAAGTGCCGGCGCAAATATTGGCCGAAATGTCGGACCGCGCCGGCGCTTGGCCGGCCTGACGGCTGAAGGAAATCACCGCCGGGCGCGGGGGTGGGTGCTGTCATAGACGGCGAGCATCCGTTCCGCATCCACATCGATGTAGCGCTGGGTGGTGGACAGGCTGGCATGGCCCAGCAGGTCCTGGATGGCGCGCAGGTCCGCCCCGCCGGACAGAAGGTGGGTGGCGAAGCTGTGGCGCAACGCATGGGGTGTCGCGCTGTCGGGCAGCCCCATCAGGGGGCGCAGGCGTTGCAGGCTTTTGCGGGCCACGGCATCGTTCAGCCGGTCCCCCCTTGCACCGACGAACAGCGGGCTGTCCCGCCCGCCGGGATAGGGGCAGGCGGCCAGATAGGCTGCCACCGCCGCGGTCACCGCGGGCAGGACCGGCACATCCCGCTGCTTCGACCCCTTGCCCAACACCCGCAGGGTCACGGCACCGGCGGGCAGGTCGCCCCGGTTCAGGGCCAGGCCTTCGGAAATGCGCAGGCCGCAGCCATACAGCAGGGTGAACAGCGCCCGGTCGCGCAGGCCGATCCAGGGCTCCGCCCCCTCCTCCCCCACCGCGTCCAGGACCAGGACGGCATCCTCCGGGCTCAGCGGCCGGGGGGCGGGGCGCTTCACCTTCGGGCCCTTCAGGATTTCCACATGCGGGTTGTGGACGATGCCGCTGCGGTCCAGCCAGCGGAACAGGGTGCGCAGGCCCGACAGCTGCCGGGCCCGGCTGTTGCCGCCCACCCCCGCCGCCGCCCGGGCCGACAGCCAGGCGCGGAAGGTGGTGATGTCCAGATCGCCCAGATCCTTCAGGCCTGGCGGGGCCCCCCGGTAATCGGCCAGGAAGGCCAGGAACCCCGCCACATCGGCGCGATAGCTGCGCAGGGTGTGGCGGCCCGCCCCCTTCTCATGCTCCAGATGGCGGAACCAGCGCTGCAGGGCATCGTCCAGATCGGGGCGGCAGGCGAAACCCAGGGACGCCATGGCGCCACCCCTCCCTCAGCCCCGGGCCGGTGCGGGAATCACCTGATGCAGGCGCACCACCCGCTCCACCACCCGGGCCAGGAAGGTCAGCAGTTCCGTCCCCTGGCCGGGGTGGAACATGTCCGGCTCCCGCGAGCCCAGGGCCAGCAGGCCCTGCGGCCCCTCCCCGCCCGGGCCCAGGCGCAGGCGCACCAGCGCCTCCGACCGGACGGCGGGGGCGGCCCGGGGGCCATAGATCTCCACCAGCCCTTCGATATCGGCGTTCAGCAGCACATCCCGTCGCCCCAGCCATTGATCGATCATGCCCGGGGGCACCGGCAGCACGCCCGCATGGTCAAGGCCCGCCGGATCAAGCCCGGCGGGATCAAGGACGTTCTGATCCGCCAACCCCGCCTCGCCCCCGTCGCCTTCCACCACCAGGGCGGTGACGTCCAGGTCCAGCAGCACGGCCAGGTCGGTGGTCACCGTCCGGAACAGCTGCGACAGGTCCTGCGCATCCAGAAGGAACAGGGCGGCGGCATGGACCCGGTTCTGGTTGTTCAGATTGGCGCGGGTGGTGGCGATCAGCTCCCGCTGTTGGGCCTGGGCCCCGGCCAGTTCCACCCGCAGCCGTTCCAGCAGGAACACCTGCATGTCCACGACACCCTGGCCCCGATCGGCGCTGGGCGGCACCAGCAGGGGGATCAGATCGGTCCGCCGGGCCAGGAAATCGGGATTTTCCCGCAGATAGGCCGCGACATCCTCCGCCGTCAGGTCATCGCCCAGGGGGCTTGTGATCGGTCCGTGCGCCATGGAATTTCGGATCTTCTTCGGGGGCCGGGAAAGGGCGGGGCAGGCGACTGGGCCGGATCCGGGTGGGGTCGGATCGGCAGCCGGGACAGACTGTGCCACGGCAATCGGCGCCGTCCAGTCCCGGAATGAGGGAAGTGTGTCTTTTGCCGAACACCGGGCCCGGCCTGCAACAGCCCGGCCACAGCCACATCGATCGGGGGACTGTTGATCGGGCGGCATATTGATTGGGGGACAGGCGATCGCCGCCGGGCCGTCCCGGGGTTCCCCCCGCCGCCCGGCCGGGCTTAGAGTATACCCGCAAGCCCCCCCCGCCCCACTCCCCGCCCCACACTGCCCCCTGCCCCGACCGGAAGCCCCCCATGTCCGACACCCCCGTCTTCCCAGCAGTCACGGCGACTCGCCTCACCGGCCGCACGGTCCGGCTGGACCCGCTGGTGGTGGACCGGGACGGGGCCGCCCTGTGGCAGGAACTGGGGCGGCATGACGATCTGTGGACCCACATTCCCTCCGGCCCCTTCGCGGCGGAGGGGGAGTTCCGCACCTGGCTGTCCGACAGGGTGGTCAAGCCGGAGATGGTGATCCTGACCGCCACCGCCCTTGCCGCGACCGCCCTGACCGACGGGGGTGCGGGGGACCGTGTCGGCGGCCTGTATTTCCTGATCAACATCAACCGACCCATGGGGGTGGTGGAGATGGGGCTGGTCCTAGGCCCCGCCCTTCAGCGCAGCGTCGCCGCGACGGAGGCGTTCCGCCTTCTGGCCGGGCAGGTGCTGGAGCCCGCTGCGGCGGGCGGCCTGGGCTACCGGCGGCTGGAATGGCGCAGCCGGGTGGAGAATGTGCCCTCCCTCCAGGCTGCGCGGCGCTTCGGCTTCGTGCAGGACGGCATCCTGCGGGAGGATGCGATCCGCAAGGGGGCGGTGTGGAGCACGGCCGTCTTCTCCCTTCTCTCCGCCGAATGGCCCGCCTGCGCCGCCCGGCTGGATGCCTGGCTCGACGGGGCCAACTTCACCCCCGACGGCCGGCAGAGGACCCGGCTTGGCGCCGCCGATCCCGCTTGCGAGTAAGGGAACCGGGCGGGTCGGCCCGCCCGGTGACGGCAAAGCGTCCCACCGCCCACCCGGTGCCGCACTGGACAGGGGCGGGGCGGATCATTACGTTCCGGGGGCGCGTGCCTGAACCACTGGAGCCGGATGTCCTATGGAACCGCTGTTCACGAGCCTTTTCCAGCTCCTCTACGTGGTGCTGGACGTGTTCGTCTGGGTCCTGATCATCTCGGCGATCCTGAGCTGGCTGATCGCGTTCAACGTGCTGAACACACGCAACCAGTTCGTCTACACCGTGTCCGACATGCTGTACCGGCTGACGGAACCGGTGCTGCGGCCGGTGCGCCGGCTGTTGCCCAACCTGGGCGGGATCGACATTTCCCCGATCATCGTCATCCTGCTGATCTTCTTCCTTCAGAGCCTGATGGTGAATTACGGGCTGCTGGCCCGGTGAGGGCAGGTGCGGGGACCACGCCCGCGCCAAACACGCCCGGCCCGGCCATCCAGCCGGTCGCGGGCGGCGTGCGCCTCCATCTGAAGGTGGCGCCAGGATCATCGCGCGATGCCGTGACCGGGATCGCGGAGGTGCTGCCCGGGCAGATGGCGGTGAAGGTCGCCGTCACGGCCGTGGCCGAAGGGGGCCGGGCCAATGCCGCGGTCATCGCCCTGCTGGCCCGAACATGGCGGCTGCCGAAGGGCAGCCTTGAGATCGTTGCCGGTGGTGCCGACCGCAACAAGATCCTATTCATACGCGCCGACGGGGCCGCAGACGGGGGAGCAGACGGAGTAGCAGATGGGGCCGCCGCCGGGGCCGTAGGCCGGACCGTGCAGGATCTGGCCGACCGGCTGCGGCGCTGGGCGGCGGATCGGGCGCGCTGATTCCCGCCGACGCCTGTCCACCCCGACACCTGTGCCCCGCCGACGCCTGTGCCCCGCCGCTGCCCCCTTATCCGCTGAACCGGGTGATCCCCATGTCCGAAGCACGCATCATCGACGGCAAGGCCTTCGCCGCATCCTTGCGCAGCCGCATCGCCGCGGCGGTGGACCGCCTGCGCACCACCCATGCCCTGATCCCCGGCCTGGCCGTGGTGATCGTGGGCGAGGACCCGGCGAGCCAGCTCTATGTCAAGAACAAGGGGGAGCAGAGCCGGGAAGCGGGGCTGCATTCCGTCACCCACCGCCTGCCCGTGGAGACGACGCAGGAACAGTTGCTGCGCCTGGTCAACCAGCTGAACCATGATCCGGCCATCCACGGCATCCTGGTCCAGCTTCCCCTGCAGGCCCATATCGACAGCACCGCCGTGCTGGCCGCCATCGACCCGGACAAGGATGTGGACGGGTTCCATGTGGTGAATGCAGGCCGTCTGGCCGTGGGCCTGCCCGCATCGGTGCCCTGCACGCCGCTGGGCTGCCTGATGCTGCTGAAGGATACGGTGGGCGATCTGCGCGGCTTGAACGCCGTGGTGGTCGGCCGGTCCAACATCGTCGGCAAGCCGATGGCCCAGCTGCTGCTTCAGGCCGACTGCACCGTCACCATCGCCCACAGCCGCACCAAGGACATCGCCGATGTCTGCCGCGGCGCGGATATCCTGGTCGCCGCCGTCGGCCGGCCGGAGATGGTGCGCGGCGACTGGATCAAGGAAGGGGCGGTGGTCATCGATGTGGGCATCAACCGCGTGCCCCATGACGACCCGGCCAAGGCCGCGGCGGGCAAGACCCGCGTCGTCGGCGATGTCGCCTTTGCGGAGGCGAAGGCGGTGGCCGGCGCCATCACCCCCGTCCCCGGCGGCGTGGGTCCCATGACCATCGCCTGCCTCCTCCTCAACACCGTCACCGCCGCCTGCCGCAGCGCGGGCGTGCCGATCCCGGTGGAGATCGCCTGACCGAAAGCAAATCCGCATCCGCGGCGATGCCAAGCGACGGATAAAGCGCCGGCGACCGGGGAGGATGATCGGATGGCCCCCCGCCCCCTCCCCGGCCATCGGCCCTCCTTGCGACCGACGGCCGACACAGCCCCGACCGTCAGGCCCCGGCGCGGCGGCGGAGATGGTCCAGCAGGGGCTGGGTGGCGCGGCCATCCACGGGCAGCTTCTCCGCCTTCTGATACGCCCGGATGGCGGAAATGGTGCGCTTGCCCAGGTGGCCGTCGGCCTTGCCCGGCCTGTAGCCCAACCGGCCCAGCAGGCGCTGGATCTCCCGAACCCCGGCCTGGTTGATCGGCAGGGCCCGGGGCTGGGCCTTGGCCTGGTTGGTGGTGCGGGCGGCGGAATCAGCCGTGCGCGCGGGCCGATCCGCCGTGGCGCCGGCGCCAGCGGTTGCCCCGGCCGCAGCGGGCGGCGACAGCGGCAGGTCCGCCACCTGGACATTGCCCTGTCCGGCGGCCAGACGCTTCAACGCCTCTTCCCCCGTGGCATCGCCGGCGGCGGCGGCCCGGCCGTACCAGCCCGCCGCGGTTTCCAGATCCGGGGCCCCGTCCACCCCCTGTTCATAGAGGATGCCCAGCATGAACAAGGCCCGGGCCACGCCCGCATCGGCCGCAGCCTCGAACCACTGCACCGCCTGAACAGGGTCCGCATCCACCCCTTCGCCCTGGGCGTACAGCAGGCCGAGATCATACATGGCTTCCGCATGGCCGCCCTCCGCCGCGCGGCGATACCAGTCGACGGCGGCGGGCAAATCGGCACGGGCCTGGGGAACCAGCTCATTCCGGTTACGATACAGTGCCGCCAGCGCCCAGGCCGCATCGGCATCGCCCCGTTCCGCCGCCTGTTCGTACCAGAACAGCGCCCGGCGCACATCCGCCGGATCCGGTCTTATTCCGGATACAAAATGATCTGCCAGATCGACCTGCGCCTCCACCTCCCCCGCCTTGGCGCGGCCGGCAAGGGCGACCAGATCGGCCGCCGCACCCTGCGGCAGGGCCGGCGGCTTCTCCACCGGGCGCAGGGGCGCAGCCGCCGGAGCGGGGGACGCAGGAGCGGGGGTCGCCGGGCTGTCGGGTACGGTCTGCGCCGCCAAGGGGCCGGGCGCTGATACCAGCAGCGGCAGGGACAGGAGCAGGGCCGGCAGGACCGACCGGGCAGGGAGGCGGAGGAAGGGGATCGACACGGGATGCACCGCCGGCACCAGGGGGCCGGCCCCTGGGGAATCGGGACGGAATGTATGTCCCCACCCTAGCACGAAACCCGTCGCCGCACAGAGACAACCATGACCGCGGGCAACCAACGCGCATGCACGCCCGCCCAGCCACACCGCCTTGCCACACCGCCCAGCCACACCGCCCAGCCACACCGCCTTGCCCCGCCGCATCCCGGAACCGGCGGATGACCCGGGCGCCGCACCAGCCCTATGATCCGCCTGTTGCACAGCCCGGCGAATGTCGCTAATGTCGCGCGCCGCTGGATAGGGTCCCCCGCGCGGAAAGGTCGGTCACCACCGTCCCCGCCCGCATGGATCCTGAAATCCGGCCCGGTGTGATGGGGCGTCGCCAAGCGGTAAGGCAGCGGTTTTTGGTACCGCCATTCCTAGGTTCGAATCCTAGCGCCCCAGCCACCACCCGACCGGACCCGGGCCGACAACCCGCGTGCCCCCGTTCCCGGCCCGGCAGGCGCGGGACGATACCGGTCCGCAACGATCCATCGGCGCTGGCGTCCTGGAATTTTTCGTATATCTTACGGTATGGCGTCCTTCTCCATCCGTACGGACGTATGCAATGATGGAAAGGGTCGTCATCCATTCGGGAGGATGCAGTCCGATCCAGTCGGCAGATGGCATGGGGACCCGCGGAATGAACCGCGGATAAGGAACGGCACACCGGCGCGGACATCTCCGCGCACAGGGGTGCCAGATGCAGGGCGGGAGATGAACCGAGGGAACGCACCGAAACGGGACTGGGTCCGGGTCAAGCCGGGGGAGCGGACAGCATCCGCCCCGGAAAAGCCCGAGTATGACGACCAGAAACTTCTGACCCTGCTGCAGTCGGCCAAGCGGGAAGTGCAGGGTCTGCGCCTGATCCATCTGCACATGTCGCTGCTGAAGGACAAGTCCAACCTGGACGTCATGTCCATCAAGCGCGCGATGCAGGAAACGGCGGACCAGTCCTCCTACCTCCAGGTCTTCAGCCTGTCCAACGACGATGTGATCGTCCTGTACAAGGGTATCAAGTTCTCCCTGATCTCGGATGTCTGTTCCAAGATCGAAAAGCTGATGCTGTCGCGCACCCAGATGATGAAGCGCAATCCTTATGGGGAGGACAGCCTTTATTCGATCATGGAGTTGTCGCTCAACTTCGTGAACGTGATCCGCTTCATCGAGGGCCTGACCAAGGAAGGCGGGGCCGCCGGGGCGGAAGCGAAGGAGACGAAGCCGCCGATCACCCTGGAGGAGCTGGGAAAGATCGAACGGGCCGTGCAGATGTTCGATCTGTCGCCCTTCATGCTGAACCAGCCCATTGTCAATATCCAGAACGGCACGGAGAACGAGTTCGAGTATTTCGAACTCTACATCGCCATCAAGGCGCTGGAGGAGCGGCTGTCGCCCGCCTATGACCTGACGGCGAACAAGTGGCTATTCAGCTATTTCACGGCCAATCTGGACAATTCCATCCTGAAGGCGCTGAATTACGGGGTGGATTTCCTGCGCGGCCGGCGTATTGGTCTGAACCTGAACCTGGCGACGATTCTGTCCGCCGCCTTCGTCAAGTTCGATGAGCGACTGACGGCCGACCTGCGCGGCAATGTCGTTCTGGAGATCAACAAGGCCGACCTGGTGGAGAACATCACCCTGTACAAGGAAGTGGTGGATTTCGCTGCGGCCCGGGGCTACCAGATCTCCATCGACGGCCTGAACGATTTCTGGGTCACGCATATGGACCTGGAATACATGGCCGCCGATTATGCCAAGATCATCTGGTCCGACGACATGGAACACATGTCGGAGGGGGAGTTCGATGCCTTCCGGGAAAAGGTGCAGCAGCAGAACAACTGCCGCTTCATCCTGGCGCGCTGCGGCACCGTTTCCGGCCTGATGTTCGCGGAAAGGGCGGGTATCGCCCTGGTCCAGGGGCGCATGGTCGATAACATCCTCCGCAAGGGCGTGCTGATCCGCGATGCGATCAAGACCGCCCGGGTGATGAGTGACGATTGATCCGGCCGGTACCGGGCGGCGAAGGTAACGGGATGGGGCGTCGGGGAACCGGTCGATGAGCGACAGCAGGACCAGCACCGGGGGCGGCGAGGAAAAGGCGAGCAGCACCCATTTCATTTTCACCAGCAAGGTGTTTGCCCTTCCCGGTGGTTATTTCAGCATCACCCGCGATACCTCCGAACCTGTGCTGAACGTCCATCTGGGGGAGGTTTGGGGCAAGATCCCCTTCCGCACCTTGCGCGAATCCTTCGATATCCAGGATGGGAGCGAGGATGGCCGGCTGCTGACCATCGTCGAGAAGGGCCTGAAATTCGTGAAGGAGATCCGGCCGGGGGACAGCATCCCGCGGGAGATCCTGGATGGATCGGCTTCCTGGCGGGTGGATGAGAAGCACCTGCAGATCGCCCGCGGCCGGCTGGCGGTCCAACTCATGTCCTGGATCACCGGCAAGGAGGTGACGCTCACCGAGCGCTACCAGCTGGAGCAGATCGTCGACGATCCCCAGACCAAGCAGCGCACGCAGGAGGCTTTCGTCAAACTGGCCAAACAATTCGGCCTGCCGGAAGAGCGCAAGCAGGAGATCGTGGACAAGGTGGACGCCCTCGCCCGCGAACTGTCCTATATCGAGGCGCTCCGCGACCGCTATGGCATGGTCCAGAAGATCATGGCAAAGCTGACCCAGGCCAAACGCATCTTCAAGGGTGAGAATCACCTGCAGTCGGAAATTGCCCGGATGCAGCAACTGGCCAAGACGCCGTCGGCCTTTTTCGACGATATCTTCATGCAGATCGACGGCCAGACGGCCGAGATCATGGCCCTGCTGAAGACCTATGAGGCTTCCGTTGCCTTCATCCGCCGCATGCGCGACGAACTGCATATCAGCTTGATGCTCTGGGACGAGATAATCTCCGCCTGGAACGAACATGAGGTGGACAAGGGCCCGGAAACGGAAGCGATGCTGAAACGCACCTACCAGTTCCTGGCCCAGCATTTCCTCGTCGCCAAGGTCTGGTCCCGCAGCGCGTGAGGGTGGGCGGGGGCTGGTGAAATGGGGGTGTCGGGCCGCGGCCCGACAGGGTCATCGCATCGGTACCGGATACCGACGCCCCACGCGATCAGGGCGACCCACCATCACAGGCGCAGGAGGCCCACCAGGTCCTTCACCTCCGCCATATGGGTCGCGGCGATGGCGTTGGCCCGCTCCGCCCCGCGCTTCAGCAGCCGGTCCAGTTCCGCCTTGTCGCCCAGCAGGCGGTTCATCTCCGCGCTGATGGGGGACAGGCGGGAGACGGCCACATCGACCAGGGCCGCCTTGAAGGCGCTGAACTGGCTGCCCGCATGGTCGGCCAGCACGTCCTTGCGACCGCGGTCGGTCAGGGCGGCGAAGATCGTCACAAGGTTGTCCGCCTCCGGCCGCTTCTCCAGATCCTCCACCGTCTCGGGCAGGGGCTCCGGGTCGGTCTTGGCCTTGCGGATCTTGAGCGCGATGGTATCCGCATCGTCGGTCAGGTTGATGCGGCTGTAATCGCTTTCATCCGATTTGGACATCTTCTTGGTGCCGTCGCGCAAGGACATGATGCGCGTCGCCTCGCCCAGGATCTGTGGCTCGGGCAAGGGGAAATATTCGGCCTTGTAATACCGGTTGAAGGCACCGGCGATGTCGCGTGCCAGTTCGATATGCTGCTTCTGGTCTTCCCCCACGGGCACGTGGGTGGCCTTGTACAGCAGGATGTCGGCGGCCATCAGGGTGGGATAGGCGTAAAGGCCCAGCGGCGCATTCTCCCGCTGCTTGCCCGCCTTCTCCTTGAACTGGGTCATGCGGTTCAGCCAGCCGAGCGGCGTGTGGCAGGCGAAGATCCAGTTCAGCTCCGCATGCCCGGACACCGCGGACTGGTTGAAGAGGATGTTCTTCTCCGGGTCCACACCGGCGGCGATATAGGCGGCCGCCACCTCCCGGATGTTGTTCCGAAGCACCTCGGGCTCATGCTCGATGGTCATGGCGTGCAGGTCGACGACGCAGAAGATGCAGTCATACTCCGCCTGCAAGGCCACCCAGTTCTTCAGCGCGCCCAGGTAATTGCCCAGGTGGAGCTGACGGGTGGGCTGCATGCCCGAGAAGATGCGGTTCATCGCCGGCCTCTGTGGAGGGGAATGGGGTAGGTGCGCCCTTATGGCAACCTTCCCCACCCGCGGTCAAGCACGGGCCCGGGCAGTGGGGGATCCCCCATCCCGGCGGGCGGCGTGGCGGCAGGGGCAGGGGCTGAGGCAGGGGCTGGGGCAGGGGCAGGGGCCCGTGACCGGTATCGATCAGCCCCGCCGCCACCAGGGGCGGGGGGCGCGTGACAGGGCGCGGGTGGTGAGGTCCAGTTTTTCTTCCAGGTAATCGGTGCGGTATTGCAGACCGTCGCGCTGGCGGCGCATCAGGGCGGCTTCCTGGGTCTGTTCCAGCAGCCGGGCCTGGGCATCGTCCAGGGCGCCGCGCAGGCGCTCCACCTCCGCCCGGGCGGTGGTCAGGTCGCGCTGGGCCGCGGCCAGCAGGGACAGGGCCTCCGCCGCCGCCCGGCCCTCATCCCGGGCCCCTTCCCGCCGCGGGCGGGGGCGGCGGGGGTCGCGCGGACCCGGGGCCGGGACCATGCGATCAGGCTGGGCCTGACCGGATTGCACTTGGCCGGATTGCGCCTGGCCGGGCTGGGGCAGGGGCCGCATCGCCGGGATACCTTCGCCCGGCTCCCCCGCAGAAGGGGCCCGGTCACGGAAGGACGGGGCCGCATTGCGGTCGCTCAGGGACCGGGCGGCATCGCTCAGGGCCATGTCCCGCGCCCGCTCCGGCAGCGGGGGCATGTCGGTCTGGAAGGGGTCGGGTGGCTGGGTCATGGCCGGAACCTTGCCCCGGCCTGTGGCGGCGGCGCAACGGCCAAGGGCCATCGCCGCCCGGGGATTCGGGGGTGCCCCTACCCCCTACGATGCCCCTATGCCCGCCGCCGCAGCGCCTTCAGGTCGGACAGGGCCGCCGCCCGGGTCAGCAGCACCAGCACGGCATAGGCCCCGCCGCCCAGGGCGATCAACCCGGCCAGGGCAGGCACGCGGATGGCCGCCGGGGCGGTGAACAGGTCGGCCATGGCCGCCTCCGCCCCCGCCAGCACCGCGCCCATGCCGGCCGCCGCCAGCAGGATGCGCGGCACCCGGCGCAGCACCCTTTCGTCCAGCTTCAGGAAGCCCTTGCGCCACAGGGCCCAGCCCAGCAGGGCGA
Source organism: Pseudomonadota bacterium (assembly GCA_046045995.1). Lineage (GTDB taxonomy): Bacteria > Pseudomonadota > Alphaproteobacteria > Azospirillales > Azospirillaceae > Indioceanicola. Next base: position 33,565 of record JBJOKR010000014.1, read on the forward strand.
TGTTCAGGAAGGCGGCGATGCCGCTGGCCGCCGCGATGCCCACATGGCCGATCCCCTGCGGCGCCAGCCAGGCAGAAAGGGCAAGCGCCAGCACGGTGTTGGTCACCAGGGTCAGTATGGCGATCTTCACGGGCGTGCGCGTGTCCTGGCGGCTGAAGAAGGCGGCGTTGAACACCTTGGCCGCCACATAGGCGGGGATGCCGATGGCATAGGCCTGGAGCGCCAGGGCCGTGGCCGCCGTCTCCGCCGGGCCGAAATTCCCCCGCTGGAACAGGGTGGTCAGGATCGGTTCGGGGATGATGAACAGGGCGATGGCCGCGGGCATGGCCAGCAGCATGCCGAATTCCATCCCCCGGCTGATGTAGTGGCGGATCTGGTCGGCATTGCCCGCCTGGACATGACGGGACAAGGTGGGCAGCAGCGCGGTGCCGATGGCGATCCCGATCACCCCCAGGGGCAACTGGTTCAGCCGGTCGGCATAATAGAGGTAGGAGACGGAGCCGGCGGGCAGCAGGCTGGCGATATGGGTCCCGATCACCAGGTTGATCTGGATGACGCTGGCCGCCAGGGCGCCCGGCGCCATCTGCCGGAACAGGTGCCGCACTTCCGGGCTGAACCGCGGCAGCCGCAGGCGCAATGTCACCCCCGCCCGGTGGCAGGAGATGGAAAGCCAAAGCAGCTGCGCCACCCCGGACAGGGTCACCCCCCAGGCCAGCGCCGTGTTCGGCTCCACCCCGCCATACCAGGCGACCCCGATGGCCGCGATCATGCACAGGTTCAGCATGATCGGCGCCGCCGCCCCGGGGCCATACCGCCCCAGGGCGTTCAGCACGCCGGTCTGCAGGGCGACGATGGAGACCAGGATCAGATAGGGGAAGGTGATCTGCCCCAGCGTCACCAGCTGTGCGAAGATCCCCGGCTGGTCGGCATAGCCGCTGGCCACCAGCAGCATGATCGCCGGCATGGCCAGCATCATCAGGATGGTCAGCGGCAGCAGGACCGTCACCATCATGGTCAGGGCCTGGTCGGCGAAGGCATCGGCCGCGGCGCGCCCGTCCTTCTCCAGCCGGGCGGCATACATGGGCACGAAGCTGACCGTGAAGGCGCCCTCCGCGAACATGGCGCGGAACCAGTTCGGGATGCGCTGGGCCACGAAGAAGATATCCGCCGCCGTCCCCGCCCCCAGCACCCAGGCCGTCAGCATGTCCCGCACGAACCCCGCCACCCGGGACAGCAGGGTCAGACCGCCGACGGTGGCGATGGCACGCGCGAAGCTCATGGGGGCAGGCCGGGGACGGAGGGCGGAATACCCCTGCGGCTTAGCGGAAAATCACGGCGGCGGGAAGGCGGGCGGTGGGCGATGGTTGGCGGGGGCCGCACGCAACCGCCCCCTGCCCCCCCCTCACGCCACCTTCCGCTTCGGCTTCCTCGCCGCCTCCCCCTCCCCCGTCCCGGGATCGGCGAGGGCGGAGAGGAGGGCTTCGCGGACTTGTTTCAGCTTCACCTCATGGGTGATCTTCAGGCCGAACACATCCTTCACATAGAACACGTCCACCGCCGTCTGGCCGTAGGTGGAAATCTTGGCCGATGCGATCTGGAGGTTCAGGCCGGTCAGTGCCCGGGTCAGGTCGTAGAGCAGGCCGGGCCGGTCGCGGCCGTTCACTTCCACCACCGAATGGGCGGTGGAGACATTGTTGTCGATCAGGACCCGGGGCGCCACCTTGAACACGCGGGTGCGGGGGGAGAGCTTGGGCCGGCGCCGCGCCAGCTCATCGGTCAGCCGCACCTCCCCCGCCAGCGCCTTGTCCACCAGGACGGAAAGCTTGGCCAGCTTGTCCGGGCTGTCGAAGCTGCCGCCCTCCTGGGATTGGACCGTGAAGATGTCGAGGGCCATGCCGTTGGTCATGGTGAAGATGCGGGCATCGACGATATCCGCCCCGGCCAGGGCCAGCGCCCCGGCCAGGCGGGAGAACAGGCCCGGATGGTCGGCGGTATAGACCGTCACCTCCGTCACCGCCCGGCCGCGGTCGATGCGGGTATCGAGCGTCAGGGGGGCGCGGTCCCGTTCGGCATCGCGCATCAGCCGGGCATGGCGGGCAAGGGTGGGGGCGTCCAGGCTGATCCAGTAATTGGGATAGCCCAGGGCCAGATGCGCCTCCAGCTCCAGCTCCGGCCAGTCGGCCAGTTCGCGGCGCAGGGCGGCGCGGGCGGCGGACAGGCGGTGCTCCCGCCCTTCATCCCCGATGGTGCCGGACATCATTTCTTCCGCCCTGCGGTACAGGCGGCGCAGCAGGGTCGCCTTCCAGCCGTTCCAGCGGCCGGGGCCGACCGCGCGGATATCCGCCACGGTCAGGCAGAGCAGCAGCTTGAGCCGCTCCGGGCTCTGCACGATCTCCACGAACTGGCGGACGGTGGTGTCGTCATCCACATCGCGCTTGAAGGCCACATGGCTCATCAGCAGGTGCCAGCGCACCAGCCAGGCCACCGTCTCCGTCTCCTCCTCCGTCATGCCCAGGCGGGGGCAGACCTTCTCCGCCACCTTGGCGCCCAGGATGGAATGGTCGCCGCCGCGGCCCTTGGCGATGTCGTGCAGCATCATGGCGACGAACAGGGCGCGGCGGGAATTGACCTTGTGGATCACTTCCGATGACAGCGGCGTCTCATCCGTCAGCATCCCGGCCTCGATCCGGTGCAGGATGCCGATGGCAAACAGCGTGTGCTCATCCACCGTGAAATGGTGGTACATGTCGAACTGCATCATGCCGACGATGCGGCCGAAATCGGGGACGAAGCGGCCCAGCACGCCCGCCTCGTTCATGCGGCGAAGGGCCAGTTCGGGGTCCTTGCGGCTGGTCAGGATTTCCAGGAACAGGCGGTTCGCCTCCCCATCCTCCCGCAGCTTCGGCCCGATCCCGGACAGGGCCCGGGTGATCGCCCGCAGCGCATGGGGATGGATGTCCAGGTCATGGGCCTGGGCCACGTGGAACAGCCGGATCAGATCGACCGGATGATCCCGGAAATGCCGGTCGGAGCGGACATTCAGGCGACCGGTGTCGAGGGAGAAACCATCCACCTCCCCCCGGGTGAAGGCGCGGAACAGGAAGGTGAAACGGGGCAACCGCTTGTTCTCCTGCTCCAAGGCGGCGCAGAGGATGCGGGTCAGGTCGCCCACATCCTTGGCGGTCATGAAGAAATGCTTCATGAACCGCTCCACGTCCGAACTGCCGGCATGGTCGGAATAGCCCAGGCGCCGCGCGATTTCCGCCTGCACATCGAAGGTCAGGCGGTCCTCCTGCCGGCCGGTCAGGAAGTGGAGCTGGCAGCGGGCGGTCCACAGGAAGTTCTGCGCCTTCTCGAACCGCTGCGCCTCTTCCGCCAGGAGGACTCCCTTGGCCACCAGCCCATCCACCGCATCCACCTGATAGGCGTATTTGGCGATCCAGAACAGGGTCTGCAGGTCGCGCAGGCCGCCCTTGCCTTCCTTAAGGTTGGGTTCCAGCACATAACGGCTGTCCCCCAACTTCTGATGGCGGTCGTTGCGTTCCTTCATCTTGGCATCAATGAAGGCGGCGGCGCTGACGGCCACGATCTCCTTCTGGAAGCGGCTGCGCAGTTCGTTGAACAGCTTCTGCTCGCCCCAGAGGAAGCGCGCCTCCAGCAGGCCGGTGCGGATAGTCATGTCCGCGTCCGACTGGCGCAGGCATTCATCCACATTGCGCACCGCATGCCCGACCTTCAGCCCCAGGTCCCACAGCATGTAGAGGATGTATTCCACCACCTGCTCCACCCGCGGCGTGCGCTTGTAGGGCAGCAGGAACAGCAGATCCACGTCGGAGAAGGGGGCCAGCTCCCCCCTGCCATAGCCGCCGGTGGCGGCGATGGACAGGCGTTCGCCGCTGGTGGGCTCGGCGGTGGGATAGACCGTGTCGATGGTGAAATCGGCCAGGGCCTGGACCAGCCCATCCACCAGGACACAGGTGTCGCGCACCGTCTTCGACCCCATCAGATGGGTTTCGAACTGGGTACGGATGGCCCAGCGCCCCTCCTCCAGACAGCGCTTCAGCTCCGCCAGGATCGGCGCGCGCAGGCTGTCCACCGACCCGTCATGGGCATCGACCACACAGGCGATGCGCTTGGCGATGGCAGCACGGGTCAGGGTGTGGGCCGGCGCCGGGGCGGGCGGGATATGGATGTCGGGCATCACCAAGCTCATCGACTAAGGTGGGATTCTTTCCGGCCATATAGAGAAAAAGAGTCATCCTGTCCGTGTTTTGCGTCTGACTTGATATTCCGATATAATGGCTATTAGTGTTTGCATCATATTGAACTTAAGCTCGACACACTGCGTTAACATTGTTAACGCGGTGTGTTAACACACAAAGATCCTTACCCCCTCCGTACGCGGCGTATATGTCACGCTGTCAAGGAAAATCTAACATGACGCGTTGACGGACTGTCTATAGTGTGCCAAATTATTTATGCGCATTGTCTGCGCCACGGCTCGTAGCGCGTTCTTGAGTCGTGGTCGCTATGGATGCACCGAAGTTTCGAATTGTCCAGCAGGAGGAGTTGGAAGATGACCGAGCAGGAGCAGTTTATAGCGCGCTTCAATAAGATGCGCGCTGACGGCTTGGTCGACATCAAGTTTTTTGTCAACCCAGAGGGTGACGTGTCGGTCGAGTCGTTTTTTGGGTCTCTAAACCGCATTTTCGATGCGGTTGACGGAGGCCGTTGCCGTAGGCATTTGACTTGGGATGAGGATTACGTACCTGAAGGCAAAGCTTAAACCTCACAAGCGCAACTCGACTACAATATACTGATTTGCAACAAACAGCATCTTGTGGTTTAATGGCGGGCCCGATCTTTGGGACCCGCCATTTTTCTTCGAGCCTGCGCCATGGACGTGTTTAGAGAAGTTGATCGCGTGCTTCAGGCACTGAGCAGTCAGGGGAAGCACAATCGCTTTCCGATAAGAATCGACGATATCAAGGATGCGATTTGCTATTGCAGCAACGTTGACCATGTCGAGTTTATATCAGTACCCGAGACAGAACTTGGCCGTTACCGGAATATTGTTTCCGGTCTTGTTCAAATATACGAGGAGCAAACTGCTCCGTACGAGGGATTTGCGACCATTGCGCGCATCATAACAGTGGAAAATAAAGATGACTCAAAAAGGCATTTTGTCGTTACGAAAGAACTATGCCATCTATTGTTCCATGGAACCCCGGGATCAAGTGTAAAGACGGCATCTGATTTGGTAGCGCTGGCGCGAGCCCTTGCCCTTGGCCCAGTCGCATTGCGTCAAATTGGGTCAAATGTGCCTTTTGCTACCGAGCAAATGGCAAAGCTGGCGGCGATTGAAATTCTCTTCCCATTCGATGAGCGGTCTAAATACAAAGACCAAATTACCCACGAAGATCTCCACAATATCTCCCTGAAGTACAGAGTGCCACAGGAATATCTGAAAATTGTGTTGAGCGAGCCGTATGAGGCATATCGCTTAGCCATGCGGCGTAGTAGCGGATCAAGTGATTAGTTCCCGCTGCGATTTCACGAATACCGCTGCTCCGTCCAGGGGTCGCCGTCATTGTGGTAGCCCCGCTCCTCCCAGAAGCCGGGGCGGTCGCCGGCCAGGAATTCGATCCGCTTCACCCATTTGGCGGATTTCCAGAAATAGAATTTGGGGATGATCACCCGGACCGGGCCGCCGTGTTCGGTGGTGATCGGTTTGCCTTCCCAGCTATGGGCCAGCAGCACATCGTCATCGGCGAAGACGTCCAGGGCCACATTGGTGGTGTAGCCGTCATGGCTGTGGAAGACGATATGCGTCGCCTCCGCCCGCGGGCGCACCAGATCCAGGATGTGGCGGGCGGAAACACCGTTCCAGGTATTGTCGAAGCGCGACCAGGCGGTGACGCAGTGGATGTCGCTGACGAATTCCACCTGGGGCTGGGCCATGAAATCCGCCCAGCGCCAGGTGACCGGGTTTTCCACCAGCCCGTCGATCACCAGGTCCCAGGCATCGGTCGGCACCTCCGGCTGGATGCCCAGGTCCAGCACGGGCCAGTTCTTCACCTCCCGCTGGCCGGGGGGAAGGCGGTCGCGGCCTGGCGCACCGGTGAGAAGCCGGCCCTCCCGGGCGAATTTCTCCTTCGTATCCACCAGCTTCTGGCGGATCCGGCCCTGGGTTGCGTCCTGGCTGTCATCCTGGGACATGGTCGTCGGCACCTGGATTGGAACTCACGATAGACCGTACCATAGCGGGCCCCGCGCCCAGGCGCGAGGGGGACGGCGGGCATGGGTTCGATGCACAGCCCTCCTGGGCCACGCCGGGCCCACGCCGGGCCCTTCCTGGCCAAGCCGCTCGGGTTTGCCACCCGGGTTTGCCCACCCAGGTTTGCAGGCCGGGAACGGGCGGGGTAAGCTCCCGCCCGCCCGCCCGGGCCGACCCGATTGTGTGCCGAGTTGCCGATGACCTTGTTCCCCCGCGCCATCCCTGACGTCCGCCCCCTGATCGCCCTGATCGCCCTGCTGCTCCTGTCCGGCGGAGCCTGGGGACCTGCCCGGGCGCAGTCGGCCCCGGCGGCGCCCGTCGCAGCGGCGGATCGGGCGACCGACCAGGCGGTCGCCGCCGATGCGGCACGGCTGGAGGCACTGATCACCACGATCGAGGACCCGGCCAAGCGCCAGGTGTTGGTGGACCAGCTGCGCACCCTGCTGGAGGCGCAGGCCGCGCGCCAGGCGGCGGTGGAGGAGACGCTGGGCACCCGCCTGCTGACCGGCCTGTCCGACAGGGTGGAGGCGTTGAGCGCCCAGATCGCCACGGCGGGCCAGGCCCTGACCGACACGCCGCGGGCCTTGCGCTGGCTGCGCAAGCAGGTGACGGAACCCGCCCAGCGGGAGGCATGGGCCGCCCTGGGCATCGCCTTGGCGGTGATCGTCGCCGCCGGCTATGCCGCCCGGATGACGGTGGGCTGGCTGATCCGGCGCCCGAGGGCGGCATTCGGGGCCCGCGCCCCGTCGGGGCTGGTGTCGAAGCTGCTGCTGCTGACGGTGCGGCTGGTGCTGGACCTGATGCCGGTGGCGGCCTTCGCCCTGGCCGGGTACGGGGTGCTGTCGGCGACGGACCCGCCGCGGGCGGTGCGGCTGGCCGCCCTGACCTTCCTCAACGCCAGCATCCTGGTGCAGTTGGTCATCGTCCTGGCCCGGGCGGTGGCATCGCCGGTGCAGTCGCCCCTGCGGCTGCTGCCCGTGGGGGATGAGACGGCGCATTACCTGGTGATCTGGGTGCGGCGGATCGCGCTGACCGCCGTCTACGGCTATTTCATCGCGGAGGTGGCGAAGCTGCTGGGCCTGCCCGCCGATGCCCATGCGGCGATGCTGAAGCTGGTGGGGCTGGTGGTCGCGGCCATGCTCGTCATCCTGGTGCTGCAGAACCGCCGCGCCGTGGGCGACTGGCTGCGCGGCAGCGGCGGCCCGACGGCGGATGAGCGGGGACAGGCCGCCGACCGCGCCCTGGTCGCCGCCCTGTCCGGCACCGCCACCCCGGAGGAGGCGGCACGGGCATCCGACGCCCAAGCCCCCGGCGGCCCCGCCCCCACCGACCCGACCACGCCCCGGGCGACACCGGAAGCCGGCGATACCGGCCGCGGCCGGACCCTGCGGGCGGCGCGGCGGCGGCTGGCCGATACCTGGCACATCCTGGCCATCGTCTACATCGTCGCCATCTACGGCATCTGGGCCCTGCGGATCGAGGGCGGGTTCGAGTTCATCGTGCGGGCGACCCTGGTGACGGGGCTGACCCTGGTGCTGGCCCGCTACATCGCCCTGGGCGTGGATCGGGTGATCCGCCGGGGTTTCGCCGTCGCACCGGAGCTGAAGGCGCAGCACCCCCTGCTGGAGGCGCGGGCCAACCGCTACCTGCCGGTCCTGCACCGCATCTTGAAGGGGGCGGTGTGGCTGGTGGCGGGTCTTGTCATCCTGAATGCTTGGGGGGTGAACAGCCTGGGCTGGCTTGCCACCCCGTTCGGGCAGCGGATCAGCGCCTCCCTGGTCTCCATCGCGTTGATCCTGGTGCTGGCCCTGATCGCGTGGGAGCTGGTGAGCGGCATGATCGAGCGCTACCTGACCGCCACCGACCCGGGCGGCCAGGTGGTGGAGCGCAGTGCCCGCATGCGTACGCTGCTGCCCCTTATGAAGAACGCCGTGATGGTGCTGCTGGTGACCCTGGTGACCTTGACCGTCCTGTCGGAGATGGGGGTGGATATAGCACCGCTGCTGGCGGGTGCCGGCGTCATCGGCCTGGCGGTAGGCTTCGGCGCCCAGACCCTGGTCAAGGATGTGATCACCGGCCTGTTCATCCTGGTGGAGGATACGATCAGTGTCGGCGACGTGGTGACCGTGGCCGGCACCGGCGGCGTGGTGGAGGCGATCAGCATCCGCACGCTGCGCCTGCGCGACGTGGCCGGCACGGTTCACACCGTGCCCTACAGCACGGTAACCACCGTGTCCAACATGACCAAGGATTTCAGCTTCTACGTCTTCGACGTGGGCATCGCCTACAAGGAGAACACCGACCGGGTGGTGGAGGTGCTGAAGCAGATCGGGGCGGAGATGCAGGCGGACCCCGCCTATGCCCCCTGCATCCTGGCCCCACTGGAGATCATGGGGCTGGACGCCTTCCGGGATAGCGCCGTGATCATCAAGGCCCGGTTCAAGACCCGGCCGATCAAGCAATGGTTCGTGGGCCGTGAATTCAACCGCCGCCTGAAGCAGCGCTTCGACGAACTGGGGATCGAAATCCCCTTCCCCCACCAGACCATCTATTTCGGCCAGGAACCCGAAGCCTCCGCCCCCGGCCGCCAGGCCCTGGGCGGTCCCAGCGGCCCCAACCAGGCCGAGCGCGACACCAGCGAATAGTAGGTCGGGCAAGCGACGCGAGGGCCGACACATGCCAAGCCCGATCCGCGAAGAACCGTCGGGCCGCGGCCTTTCGGCCTTGCCCGACCTACGACAGAAGAACGGGCGGCCCCCTATCTTGCCCGCACCCGGGCGATCAGTCGGTGCAGCTCGTCCGGGCGGACGGGTTTGCGCAGCAGGTCCACGTCAGCGGCGCGGGCGACCGGTTCCAGGGCGTCGGTGACATCCCCGGTGATCAACGCCGCCGCCAACCGCGGGCCCACCCGGCGGCGCAGGCGCAGGACCCCGTCCAGCCCGTTGGTGCCGCCGGGCAGCCGGTAATCGGCCAATAGAAGGGCGGGCTCCGCCCCCGTCCCCTGAAGGGGGATCAGGGCTTGTTCCGCCTCATCCACCGTGCGTGCCTCCGTCACGGTGCAGCCGATATCCTCCAGCAGCATCCGCGTCGCCATCAGCACCAGGGGATCATCCTCCAGCAGCAGCACGGGCAGACTGTCCCGCCCCTCTGCCAACCGCCCCTCTGCCGAGTGGGCGCGGGCGGCTGTGCCCAGGGAACCAGGACCGGGCAAGGTGGGCCCGGAAGCGGCCGCAGCATCCCCTTCCGTTGTCAGCGGCAGATCGACGGAGAAGCGGGAGCCGCGGCCCGGCTGGGACCGGACGGTCAGCCGGTGGCCCAGCACGTCCACCGCGCGGCGGACGATGGCCAGCCCGATCCCATGCCCCCCACCCCGTTCCCGGGCCGGGTTGCCCAGCTGCTGGAACTCCTGGAAGATATCCTCCAGATGCTCCTCCGCGATGCCGGGGCCGGTGTCGATCACGTCGACCCGCACCTGGGCGCCGCGCCGCCGTACCCCCAGCATGACACCGCCCCGGTCGGTGTAGCGGATGGCATTGGCCAGAAGGTTGCGCAGCACCCGTTCCAGCAGGGTCGCATCCGTGCGCACCGTGACATCCAGGCTCCGCAACCGTAGGCTTAGCCCCTTGGCCGCCGCCTCCATACCAAGTTCGCGGTGCAGCCGGGCGAACAGGGCGGGCAGGCTGACCGGGCGCACATCCAGCTCCACCGCCCCGGTTTCCAGCTTGGACAGGTCCAGCAGCCCCTCGAACAGGTCGCTCATCGCCTCGACGGAGGCCTCGATCTGTTCCACGACCGCCAGGTTCCGCGGCTCCGACAGGCGGGCGCGCAGGGTACCCACCAGCAGGCCCAGGGCGTTCAGGGGCTGGCGCAGGTCATGGCTGGCCGCGGCCAGGAAGCGGGATTTCGCCCGGTTGGCCCGTTCGGCCGCATCGCGGGCCACCGCGATCTCCTGCTGCACCCGCTTTTCATCGTCGATATCGGTGGCGGTGCCGAACCAGCGCAGGATGCGACCATCCCGGTCGCTCAGGGGCCAGGCGCGGGACAGCATCCAGCGCCAGCCGCCATCGGCCCGGCGGATGCGGTGCTCGATCTCATAGGGGGTGCCGGTGGCGACCGCCGTGGTCCACGCCGTCAGCGTCGCCGCCTCATCCAAGGGGTGGATGACATTGGTCCATTCCCCCCTTGTCCCGCTTTCGATGGACAGGCCGGTGTAATCGGTCCAGCGCCGGTTATAGTAATCCACCCTGCCGTCGGGGGTGGCGGTCCAGACCACCTGGGGGATCATTTCCGCCATGAAGCGGTAGCGGCGCTCCCCCTCCGCCAGTTCGGCCACCAGCCGGTCCCGCTC
>JBJOKR010000015.1:0-42931 GCA_046045995.1 Pseudomonadota bacterium
CCCCTCACCCTCCAACGCCTACGCTGTCGCTCCGGCGCGGGTGCCTCCCTCTCCCTCAAGGGGAGAGGTTTTTTTACGGGCTCAACACCCCTCTCAGCCCGCGATGCCGCGCAGATGCGCCTCGAAAGCGGGGGCGGGGAGGGGGCGGGCGAACAGGTAGCCTTGGGCTTCCTCCACCCCCAGCCGGGTCAGCAGGTCCACCTGGCTGGGCCGCTCCACCCCTTCGGCCACCACCTTCAGGTCCATGGCCCGCGCCATGGCGACAATGGCCTCCACGATGTGGCGGGTGGGCTGGTGGGTTTCCATCTCCGTCACGAACTTCCGGTCGACCTTCAGGCAGTCCAACGGCAGTTCCCGCAGGTAGGAGAGGGAGGAATAGCCGGTCCCGAAATCGTCCAGCGCCAGGGCCACGCCGCGGTCGGCGATCCAGCGCATCTGCTTCAGCGCGCTGTCCAGGTCGTTGGGGAGAATCGTCTCCGTGATCTCCAGCTGCAGCAGATGGGGCGGGATCCGGCTTTCCTGCAGCAGCACGTCGATCAGGGCGGGCAGGTGGCCCCAGCGGAACTGGCGTTCGGAGACATTGACGGAGATCTGGAGCGGCGGCAGCCCGGCGTCGAGCCAGCTGCGGATCTGGCGGATCGCCTCCCGCAGGGCCCATTCGCCGATCTGGACGATCAGTCCCGTATCCTCCGCCGTCGGGATGAAGACACCGGGGGAGATCAGGCCCCGTTCCGGGTGGCGCCAGCGCAGCAACGCCTCCCCGCCCACGGGGACCCCGTCGGGCAGGGTCACCTTGGGCTGGTAATGCAGTTCGAACTGCCGGTCCCGGATGGCGACCCGCAGCTCATCCTCCAAGGTCAGCCGTCCGCGCAGCACATCGCGCATGGACCGGGTGAAGTGCATGTAGGTGGCGGTACCGGATTTGCGCACGGCATCCAGGGCCACGGCGGCGTTGCGGATCAGGTCCTGGCCGTTGGTCGCATCGTCGGGGGCGATGGCGACGCCGATCTTCGGATTGATGAACAGCCGGTAGCCCTGGACTTCCACCGGGTCGGTCATGCGGCCGGCGATGGCGGAGGCGGCGAACAGCGCCTTGCCGGGATGGTCCAGCCCGGGCAGGAACACCCCGAACCGGGTCTGGCCGAAGCGGCACATCAGATCCTTTGGCCCGCAGGAGGCAGCGACCCGCTTCGCCAAGCCGGCCATGGCCTCATCCAGGGCGCTCTGCCCGTGGACGCGGAACAACTGGCCGACACGATCCGCCTCCACCAGCAGAAGCCCGCTGGTTCGGCCGGCACTCCCATCCGCCAGGGCGGCGGCCACCTGCTGGGCGAACTGACGCAGGTCCAGCAGATCGGTGGGGGAGGGACCCGCCTCAGGCGTGCCTGCCGTGGCTTGGGTGGTCGGGGATAGGGCGGTTGTAGCCAAGGCGACTGATTCCCGTTGATCGCCGTCGGATGAACGATTGATGAATGACCCTACGGGAGAACACCCCCCTTTCACAAGGGTATTGGGTGTGAACCGTCATCGTTCCGTCGCGATGGTCGGGCATTCTCCAGATGCGGGTGTCTGGCGCTTTGACATCGGGAAGGGGATCGCTATGCTGCCGCCGTTGCGCGAATCGCCGCGCAAACGTAATTTCATTTCAATTTATGCGGCTTTAGGCAAGCCGGGCCCGATGAGGATGGAACAATGGTGGACGCTGCGCAGAACAACGGCAACGGCAATGGGAACGGCACCGGGTGGGACAAGACCAAGCTGCCCAGCCGCCATGTCTCGGTAGGGCCGGAGCGGGCGCCCCATCGCTCCTACTACTATGCCATGGGCATGACGGAGCAGGAGATCGCCCAGCCCTTCGTCGGTGTCGCCACCTGCTGGAACGAGGCAGCCCCCTGCAACATCGCCCTGTCGCGCCAGGCCCAATCGGTGAAGACCGGGGTGAAGACGGGCGGCGGCACACCCCGGGAATTCACCACCATTACGGTGACCGACGGCATCGCCATGGGTCACCAGGGCATGAAATCCTCCCTGGTCAGCCGTGAAGTGATCGCCGACAGTGTGGAACTGACCATGCGCGGCCATTGCTATGACGCGCTGGTAGGGTTGGCCGGCTGCGACAAGAGCCTCCCCGGACTGATGATGGCCATGGTCCGCCTGAACGTGCCCAGTGTCTTCATGTATGGCGGCTCCATCCTGCCGGGCCGTTTCCGCGGCAAGGATGTGACGGTGCAGGACGTGTTCGAGGCGGTCGGCGCCTATGCCGCCGGCAAGATGGACAAGGAGACCCTGCACGAACTGGAATGCGTCGCTTGCCCGTCGGCCGGGGCCTGCGGCGGCCAGTTCACGGCCAACACCATGGCCTGCGTGTCGGAAGCGATCGGCCTCGCGCTGCCTGGGTCGGCCGGCGCCCCCGCCCCCTATGAGGATCGGGACATCTGGGCCGTCCGTTCCGGTGAGGCGGTGATGGAGTTGATCCGCCGCAACATCCGCCCGCGCGACATCGTCACCCGCAAGGCGCTGGAGAATGCGGCCGTCGTCGTCGCCGCCAGCGGCGGGTCCACCAATGCCGCCCTGCATTTGCCCGCCATTGCCCATGAATGCGGGATCGAGTTCGACATCCACGATGTCGGCCGCATCTTCGAGCGCACCCCCTATATCGCCGACCTGAAGCCCGGCGGGCGCTATGTCGCCAAGGACCTGTATGAGATCGGGGGCGTGCCGGTCCTGCTGAAGGCCCTGCTGGAGGGCGGGTTCCTGCACGGGGACACCTTGACCGTCACCGGCAAGACCATGGCGGAGAACCTGAAGGACGTGACCTTCCCCACCGGACAGGATGTGATCCGCACCACATCCGACCCGCTGTCGCCCACGGGCGGCGTGGTGGTGCTGCGCGGCAACCTGGCCCCGGAAGGGGCGGTGGTGAAGGTGGCCGGGATGAAGAACCTGGTTTTCTCCGGCCCGGCCCGCTGCTTCGACTGCGAGGAGGATGCCTTCGCCGCGGTGGAACGGCGGGAGTACCAGGAGGGGGAGGTGCTGGTCATCCGCTATGAGGGCCCGCGCGGCGGCCCCGGCATGCGGGAGATGCTGTCCACCACCGCCGCCCTGTACGGCCAGGGCATGGGCGACAAGGTGGCCCTGATCACCGACGGTCGATTCTCCGGCGCCACCCGCGGGTTCTGCATCGGCCATGTCGGGCCGGAAGCGGCGACCGGCGGGCCCATCGGGCTGCTGCGGGATGGGGACATCATCACCATCGATGCAGAGAAGAAGATCCTGTCCGTCGACCTGACCGACCAGGAACTGGCCGCCCGCCGGGCCGATTGGGCCCCGCGCCGCCATGATTTCCAGTCCGGCACCCTGTGGAAATACGCCCAGCTGGTCGGCCCGGCGGAGAAGGGGGCGGTCACCCATCCCGGCGGCGGGGCGGAGACCCATTGCTACGCGGACATCTAGGTCTCGGACGGGAGAGGGGCGGTGAGCTTCACCCTGTCCAAGGCCTTCTGGGCCCTTGCGGCACCGGGGAATGCCCTGCTCCTCCTGCTCATCCTCGGGCTCGCCCTGCTTGCCGCCGGTCGGCGGCGGGCGGGGTGGGTGCTGGCGGGGGGCGGAGCGGGCGGGCTGGCTGCCATCGCCATCCTGCCTGTCGGCTATTGGCTGCTGTACCCATTGGAGGCGCGGTTCCCGGTGCGGCCGGAGCCGCCCGCCCGGGTGGACGGGATCATCGTCCTTGGCGGGGCGGTCGTGCCCCTGCGTACCGCCGAATGGGGCCGCCCGTCCTTGAGTGCCCACGCGGAGAGGATGACGGAAGTGGTGCGCCTGCTGCGCCACAATCCCGACGCAAGGGTGGTCTTCACCGGCGGATCCGGCAGCGTGCGCTTCCCCGAAGAGAAGGAGGCCGTATCGGCCAGCCTGTTCTGGGATGGGATGGGGTTGGATACCAGCCGCATCATCTTCGAGGACCAGTCCCGCAACACCTGGGAAAATGCGCTGCTGAGCCGGGATTTGGTCCAGCCCCGGGCGGGGGAGGTCTGGCTGCTGGTCACCAGCGCCAGCCACATGCCCCGGTCCGTCGGCATCTTCCGCAAGGTGGGTTGGGAGGTGGTGCCCTGGCCCGTCGCCTTCCAGACGGCGACACGGGCGGATTCGCGCCTGGACCTGGACCTGTCCGAACGGCTGGAGGACACGACCCTGGCGGTGCGGGAATGGATCGGCCTTGTCGCCTATCACTGGATGGGGCGGACAGACAGCCTGTTCCCGGGGCCTGAGGCTGTACCGGCCGCCCCCTGAATTTCCCGGCTGCCCCGGTGGGGCAGCGTTGATCCGCCCCCGGACCCTGTGGCACAACCGCGTCCGCAGGGTTCCGCAGACGGTCGCGAGGTCCGATGAGGGTGCGTGGAGCCAGTATTGTGGCGGCGGTCGGGCTGCTGCTGTTCCTGACCGGGGCCGGTGCGTCCCGGGCCGCCGACACGCCGTTCGACGCCTGGATGACCGATTTCCGGCGGGAGGCGATGGCTCAGGGCATTTCCCCCCGCATCCTGGATGCGGCCCTGACCGGGGTGCAGCCGATTCCCCGCATCGTCGAGTTGGACCGGCGCCAGCCCGAACGCACCATCACCTTCGCCCAGTATGTGGAGCGGACGGTCCCCCGGGCCCGGGTGGAGCGGGCGCAGCGCCTGTACCGTGAACACCGGGCCCTGCTGGACCGGATCGGGGCGAAATACGGGGTGCAGCCCCGGTTCATCGTCGCCCTGTGGGGCAAGGAGACGGATTTCGGCCGCAACACCGGCGGGTTCATGGTACCCGCCGCCCTGGCCACCCTGGCCCACGACGGGCGGCGCAGCGGCTTCTTCCGCAACGAGTTGCTGAATGCCCTGCGCATCCTGGAGGAGGGGCATATCGAGCCCGCCGCCATGAAGGGCTCATGGGCCGGGGCCATGGGACAGAGCCAGTTCATGCCGTCCAGCTTCCTGCGCTATGCCCAGGATTTCGATGGGGACGGGCACAAGGACATCTGGGGCACCCTGCCCGATGTCTTCGCCTCCATCGCCAATTACCTGGCGATGGAGGGATGGAAGGGCGACCAGACCTGGGGGCGGGAAGTGAAGCTGCCCAAGGGCTTCAACACCGCCCATGCCGGTCTTCCCATCCGCAAATCCTTGCGTGAATGGCAGGGGCTTGGGGTGCGGCGCCTGACCGGCGCTGCCCTGCCGACGGTGGATATCCAGGCCTCCCTGGTGCTGCCGGACGGGCCAGGGGGCCGGGCCTTCCTGGCCTATGACAATTTCCGGACCCTGATGCACTGGAACCGGTCCACCTACTTCGCCACCAGCGTCGGCATCCTGGCCGACCGTATTGGCGAGGCGGAGTGATTGAGGTAGTCTCCCGCTACCAGAATTTGGGGTGTCAGGGCATGGGCCGAGTAGATTTTGTGGATTTTCGGATGATGCGGGCCGGGGCTGCGTTGATCGCCCTGGCGGTGCTGACCGCCTGCGGCACGGCCCCGCCCAAGCCACCCGCCCCGGCCGATACGGCCCAGACCCTGCCCCGCAGCGGCGTTTACAAGGTCGGGAATCCATATCAGATCGCCGGTGTCTGGTACTACCCCAAGGTTGATTATGCTTACGATGAGACTGGAATCGCCAGCTGGTACGGCCCGGGCTTCCACCAGAAGGTCACGGCCAATGGCGAGATTTATAATGAGAACGAGCTGACAGCTGCCCACCAGACCCTGCCGATGCCGAGTCTTGTCCGGGTCACCAACCTGGAGAATGGCCGGTCCATCGTTGTGCGCATCAACGATCGCGGCCCCTTCGCCACCGGCCGCATCATCGACATGTCCCGCCGCGGCGCCCAACTGCTGGGGTTCGAGGGCAAGGGCCTGGCCAAGGTGCGGGTCCAGATCCTGGCGGAGGAAAGCAGGGCCATCGCCGCCGCGGCCCAGACCGCCGGCAGCCAGGTGGCCGGGCTGGGTGACGGCAGCCCGCCGCCAAAGGCATCGCCCCGGCCGACCGTGCAGGTGGAAGGGGAGCCGCTGCCCCCGCCGCCCCAGGAACGGCAGGTCGCCACACCCACCACGGTTGCCGGTGCCACTGATCCGGACGGGCGCTTCCTGCCCGCCCCGGTGGTGGATCAGGTCCGCGTACCCGCAGGTGTCCAGCAGGTCTGGGTCCAGGCCGGTGCCTTCACTATCTATGACAATGCCAACCGCCTGCGTGCGCGCTTGAGCGGCCTCGGACCCTCGACCCTGTCCCCGACCATGGTCGGGGATACCCAGTTCTTCCGTGTCCGGGTCGGCCCCCTGTCGATCGAGCAGGCCGATCAGGTTCTGAACCAAGTTCTGGCCCTGGGTCAGAATGGTGCCAGAATCGTGGTGGACTGATCGGTTCGGGTGTCGGACAAATCCGTTTACCGGCACCGGCCGGTTCCCGGTGCCGCGTCCCATGTTTTCACCCGATGTATTCCCAAAGTGCAGTGGACCTGTGTGAGATGACGATGCGTACGGCATTCATGACCGACCTCTCGGGCGGCCCGTCGATGCTCGGGAGCCTTCGCCGCCTGGCTCTGGGGCTTGGCTTGCTGGCAACCGGCCTGCTGGCCCCGGCGGCCGGGGCGGTGACGACGGAGACCATAGCCCGGGAGGCGATCCTGATCGATCTCAGCACCGATACGGTGCTGTTCGAGAAGAATGCCGATGAACGGATGCCGACCGCGTCCATGTCCAAGGTCGCCACCATGTACATGGTGTTCGAAGCGATCAAGGAAGGCCGCCTGTCCCTGGATGATACCCTGCCGGTCAGCGAACGCGCCTGGCGTATCCAGGGCTCCAAGATGTTCGTGGAGCTGGGCAACCAGATCAAGGTGGAGGACCTGATCCGCGGGGTCATCATCCAGTCCGGCAACGATGCCTGCATCGTGCTGGCGGAAGGACTGGCGGGAACGGAGGAAGCCTTCGCCGCCACCATGACCAAGCGGCTGAATGCCATCGGTATGACCGGCACCAACCTGATGAATTCATCGGGCTGGCCCCATCCGGAGCATTATTCCACGCCCCGGGACCTGGCCCTGCTGGCGGAGCGGCTGGTGGAGGATTTCCCAGAATTCTTCCATTTCTACGCGGAGACGGAATTCACCTATCACGGCATCCGCCAGATGAACCGGAACCCGCTACTGTACCGGAACATGGGCGTGGATGGCCTGAAGACCGGCCATACGGAGGAAGCGGGATACGGCCTGATCGCCACCGGCCAACGGGACGGGCGGCGTTTGGTCCTGGTGGTCGGCGGCCTGCCCGGCATGCAGGCCCGTGCGGATGAGAGCGCCCGGCTGCTGGAATGGGGCTTCCGCCAGTTCGACGCTTATTCCCTGTTCACCGCCGGGGAAAAGGTGGACAGCCTGCCCGTCTGGCTGGGTGACAAGACGGAAGTGCCGCTGGTCATTGAGAAACCCCTGAAGCTGACCCTGACCCAGCAGCAGCGCCGGAACCTGAAGGTGACCGTGACCGGCCAGGCACCGCTGGCCGCCCCCATTGCTGCGGGTCAGGAGGTGGCGACATTGCGGGTCCAGGCTCCCGAACTCGACCTCACCATCCCCCTGCTTGCCGGGGAGGAGGTCGGACGTCTTGGCCTGTTCGGCCGGATCGGTGCCGCCGCCAGCTATCTGGTCTTCGGCGCACCGTGATGACTGTGGCGGGCCCTGGCACGCGCGGTCGCTTCATCACCCTGGAAGGCGGGGAGGGGGCGGGAAAGTCCACCCAGATCCGTCTTCTGGCGGAACACCTTCGGGCCCGCGGCCATGACGTTCTTCTGACCCGGGAGCCGGGCGGCAACCCGGGGGCGGAGGAGATCCGCGTCCTTCTGGTTACCGGGGAGCCGGGACGCTGGCTTCCGCTGACGGAGGCGATTCTGGTGAATGCCGCCCGGCAGGAGCACCTGGCCCGCACCATCCGACCCGCCCTTGCCGCCGGCGCCTGGGTCCTGTGCGACCGATTCGCCGATAGCACTATCGCCTATCAGGGATATGGTCTGGGGGTGGACCGGGCGCAGCTTGCCGCCCTGGAACGCATCACGGTCGGGGATACCCGGCCGGACCTGACTTTGGTCCTGGATATCGACCCGGCCGACGGCATCGCCCGCACCCTGTCCCGGGCATCCGACAGGGGGGCGGTGGAGGACCGGTACGAGCGGATGGGGACAGAGTTCCATGCCCGCCTGCGCCAGGGGTTCCGGGAGATCGCCGCCGCCGATCCGGCACGCTGCCAGGTAATCGCCGCCGCCAGACCGATGGAAATGGTGGCGGCGGACATCCGCGATGTCCTTTCAAAACGACTGGGCGTGCCGCCATGACCCTGCCGGAGGAAGACCCCCACAATCCCCGCCGCAATACCCACCTGATCGGGCATGGAGCGGCGGAGGCGACGGTGCTGGAGGCATGGAAAAGCGGGCGCATGCACCATGCCTGGCTGATCGGCGGGCCGCCCGGCATCGGCAAGGCCACGCTTGCCTACCGCATCGCCCGGTTCGTCCTGTCCAAGGGCGGCGAAGCGGCGGGGGACGGCCTGTTCGGCGTCCCGCCGCCGCCAACCAGCCTGGCCACCGATCCGGAAACCCCCGCTGCAAGGCGGATCGCCGCCGGTGGCCATGCCGACCTGCTGACGATCCAGCGGATCTGGGACGACAAACGCCAGCGTTTCAAACGCGACCTGCCGGTGGACGAGGTGCGCCGCGTGGCCCCGTTCCTGCGCATGACTTCCGGCGAGGGGGGATGGCGGGTCGTCATCGTCGACGGGGCGGACCAGATGAACCTCTCTGGCCAGAACGCCCTTCTGAAAATACTTGAAGAACCGCCATCCAAGTGCTTGATTTTGATGGTGGCGGACAATGTGGGTAGCCTGTTGCCCACGATCCGCTCCCGGTCCCGGCGGCTGATGCTGGAGCCGTTGCAGGAAGGGCAGGTGGTTTCCCTCCTCTCCCGCTACCGCCCCGATCTGGAGGGGGAGGGGCAGCGGGCCCTGGCCCGCCTGGCGGAGGGAAGCATCGGCCGGGCCATCGATCTGCATTCGGCTGGCGGGCTGGACCTGTACCGGAAGATGCTGGGCCTGCTGGAGATGCTGCCCCGGCTGGACACCCTTGCCGCCTATCGCTTCATCGATGAAACCCTGAAGGGCAATGACGAGACGGCCTGGACGGTGGTCACCGAGTTGACGGGCTGGTGGCTGGGCCGCCTTGCCCGGGCGAGTGCCCGCGGCAGCCTTCCGCCCGCCGTCATGGCGGGGGAGGCGGAGCTGATGGCGCGCCTGCTGCGGCCGCGCCATTCGGGCGCCAGCCTTGATCGCTGGGTGGAGGTATGGGAGAACACGGGCCGCCTGTTCGCGCGGGCGGAGACCGCCAATCTCGACCGGCGCCAGGTTCTGCTCCAGGCCCTGCTGGCGATCGAGGCGGCGGCAGCCTGACCCCCGTACCAGCGGAGAAGAGACCATGACCGGGCGCACGCCCTATTTCGTCACCACGCCGATCTACTACGTGAACGATGCCCCCCATCTGGGGCACGCCTACACGACGATCGCCTGTGATGTGATGGCCCGGTTCAAGCGGCTGGACGGGTATGACGTCAGGTTCCTGACCGGCACGGACGAGCATGGGCAGAAGGTGCAGAAATCGGCGGAGGCGGCGGGGATCGATCCCCAGACCTTTACCGATCGGGTGTCGCAGAATTTCCGCGATCTGACCGGTCTGCTGAACATCAGCAACGATGATTTCATCCGCACCACCGAGCCGCGCCAGCACCGTGCCGTGCAGGCCCTGTGGCAACGGCTGGTGGAGAGCGGCCATGTCACCCTGGGCAGCTACAACGGTTGGTACTCCGTCCGGGATGAAGCCTATTACGGGGAGGAGGAGCTGACGACCCGCGATGGCCAGCGCTTCGCCCCCACCGGCGCTCCGGTCGAATGGGTTGAGGAACCCAGTTATTTCTTCAAACTCAGTGCTTTCCAGGAACCGCTTCTGAAGCTGTATGAGGATCGGCCGGACTTCATCCTTCCTGCTGGCAAGCGGTCGGAGGTGGTGTCCTTCGTGAAAAGCGGCCTGCGGGACCTGTCCATCAGCCGCACCACCTTCTCCTGGGGCATCAAGGTGCCGGGGGATGAGGCCCATGTGATGTATGTCTGGCTGGATGCCTTGACCAATTACATCACCGCCCTGGGTTTCCCGGAAACGGGCGAGGGAACGCCCTATGCCCGGTACTGGCCCGCCGACCTGCACATGGTGGGCAAGGACATTCTGCGTTTCCACACCATCTACTGGCCCGCGTTCCTGATGGCGGTGGGGCTGCCCCTGCCGCGGCGGGTCTTCGCCCATGGCTGGTGGACGGTGGAGGGGGAGAAAATGTCCAAGTCCCTGGGCAATGTGGTGAAGCCCGCGGATCTGCTGGATACCTATGGTCTGGACCAGACCCGCTACTTCCTGATGCGCGAAATCCCGTTCGGCAATGACGGCGATTTTTCGCGCAAGGTCATGATTCAGCGCATCAATGGCGAATTAGCCAATGATTACGGCAACTTGTGCCAACGTGTTCTGTCCATGATCCAGAAATATTGCGGCGGCGTCCTGCCCCAGCCCGACACCTTGGCCGAGGGTGACAAGGCGATGCTGGCGGCGGGGCAGGGGCTGCTGGCAGCGGTGCGGACTGAACTGGACATGCAGGCCTTCCACAAGGCGCTGGATGCCATCTGGGCTGTGATCGGTCAGGCGAACCGCTATGTGGACGAGATGGCGCCGTGGAGCCTGAAGAAGACAGACCCGGTGCGCCTGGGCACCGTGCTCCACACCTTGGCGGAAACGATCCGGCGGGTGGCGATCCTGACCCAGCCCTTCATGCCCGATGCCAGCAACCGCATCCTGGATCAGTTGGTGATCGCGGGAGATGCCCGTGATTTCAGGGCATTGCAGGACAGACCTGTAACACCGGGTACGCTCTTGCCAGCGCCGCAAGGCGTCTTCCCGCGCTATGTGGAGACCGAAGCCGGGGGGGCTGCGTGATGCTGGTCGACAGCCATTGCCATCTGGATTTCCCCGATTTCCGGGAGGAACGGGATGCCGTTGTCGCCCGCGCCCGCCAGGCGGGGGTGACAAGGATGCTGACCATCTGCACCCACATCTCCCGCTTCCAGCAGGTCCATGATGTGGCCATGGCCTATCCGGACGTGTTCTGTACGGTGGGTATCCACCCGCACCACGCCAAGGAGGAGTGGGATCATTCGGCGACGGAAACGCTTCTGGATCTGGCGCGTCTGCCCAAGGTCGTCGGAATCGGCGAGACGGGGCTGGACTATTTCTATGACAGCAGCCCGCGTGAGCAGCAGCAGGAGAGCTTCCGTCGGCACCTGCGCGCCTGTATCGCCGCCGATCTGCCGGTGATCGTCCATACCCGCGACGCCGAAGCCGACACCATGCGTATCCTGCGGGAGGAGGGGGCGGGGACCCGGCTGAAGGGCCTGTTGCACTGCTTCAGTTCATCCCGCCAACTGGCTGAAGAAGCAGTGGAATTCGGCTTCCATATCAGCTTCAGCGGTATCGTGACCTTCAAGAAGTCGGAGGATCTGCGGGCCATCGCCCGGGACCTTCCCCTGGACCGCATCCTGGTGGAGACGGACGCGCCCTATCTGGCGCCGGTGCCCATGCGGGGCAAGCGCAATGAGCCAGCCTTCACCGTGCATACCGCGGGCGTGATCGCCTATGCCAAGGGCCTGACCTATGAGGCGGTGGCCCAGGCGACGACGGCGAATTTCCTGCGCCTGTTCGACCGAGTGCCCGCCGCCCTGGCGGCAGCGGCCTGAGGCGGCGGGATGAAGGTCACGATCCTGGGCTGCGGCGGGTCCTATGGCGTTCCCATGATCGGCGGGATCTGGGGGGATTGCGACCCGGCCAATCCCCGGAACCGTCGTACCCGCGCCTCCATCCTGGTGGAACAGGGCGGCACGACGCTGCTGGTTGATACGGGCCCGGAACTGCGGCTGCAATTGGCCTCGGTCGGCGTATCGAAGCTGGACGGGGTCCTGTACACGCACGCCCATGCCGACCATTGCCATGGCATCGACGACCTGCGGGGCCTTAATAACATCAACGGCCAACCCATTGATGTCTATGGCGATTCAGACACCTTGCGGCAACTGCGGGAACGCTTTGCCTATTGCTTCCAGCCGCCGGTGAAGCCGGGGCATTATGCGGCGCGACCGTCCCTTATCCCCTATACGATCACCGAGCCGTTCACGGTCGGCGCCATTGATGTGGTGCCCTTCGTCCAGGATCATGGCTTCAGCGAAAGCCTGGGCTTTCGCTTCGGGCCGATCGCCTATTCCACGGACGTGGTCCGCCTGTCGGAAGAGGCCTTCCGCACGCTGGAGGGCGTGGATACCTGGATCGTCGACTGCGTGCGGCTGGAACCAGCCCATCCAGTCCATGCCCATTGGGAGATCACGCGCGGCTGGATCGAGCGTGTGAAGCCGCGTCGGGCCGTGCTGACCCACATGAACCACACCATGGACTACGACACCCTTGCCCGATTGCTGCCGCCGGGGGTGGAGCCCGGCTATGACGGCATGGTGCTGGAGGTGTGACGGGGTAGGGGGCGCTTGTCCCAGCCCTCAACCGGCCCCCTGCCGACAGTGCCCATGGAGGCTTGCGTATCGGTACAATAACGTATATACGATAAATATATACGCTTTCGGGGGCAGTGATGCGGGCGAAAGTCTTCCAGTCGGGTAATTCCCAGGCCGTCCGACTACCGCGGGAGTTTCGCTTCCAGGCTGATGAGGTGGAGATCTTCCGGCGGGGTGATGAGGTGGTGTTGCGGGAGCGCCCGGCAACGCTGGCGCATATCGTTGATCTGATCGCCGAGCTTCCGGACATGGAGCGGCCGGAGGTCCTGATGCCGGAGGATCGGCATGGCCTCTAATCCAAGCCACATGCTGGACACCAACGCGATCATCGCCATCCGCCGACACAGGCCCGCATCCGTCTCCGCGCGGCTGGCGGCCATGCCCGTGGGATCGGTCGTGATGTCGGCGGTCACCTATGGTGAGCTTCTTTACGGCGTGGCGAAGAGTGCCGATCCCTTAGGCGGCAAGGCTGTTCTGCAGCGGCTGGCCCGGGACATTCCGGTCCTGGGGATCGGCACGGACGAAGCCGAGCATTACGGCGATATCCGATCGCACCTGGCCGTGAAGGGCATGATGATCGGTGCCAATGATCTGTGGATCGCGGCCCATGCCAGGAGCCTGGGTGTTGTTCTGGTTTCCGGCAACCTGGGTGAGTTCGCCCGAGTGCCGGGGCTGACGGTGGAGTATTGGACGGCGGGTGCGTCGTAAAGCGACGTCGCGGCAAGGCCCCAGGCTGTCCTGCTGCACCATCCGACCGATATGTCCCTACCGTATCGGACTGACATTATTTACCATAATTATGCTTATCACGCTTTCAGATACGGCCCCCTTTGCGTCCCGTTGCGGGCTCCGCTAAGGTCCGGCAATCGTGTGACCGGTCGTGCCTGCGGGCCTGCCGAACCCGAACTGACGTGGATCCATCCCTTTCGCGCGAAGGACGCCCGCTGCCGTGCCGACGAACATCCAGCGCCTGCTCGACATCATGGCCCGGCTGCGGGACCCGCAGACTGGATGCCCCTGGGATGTGGAACAGACCTTCCGCACCATCGCCCCCCACACGATCGAGGAAGCCTATGAGGTGGCGGACGCGATCGAGAACGGCGATATGGCGAGTCTGAAGGACGAGCTGGGCGATCTGCTGTTCCAGGTCGTTTTCTATGCCCAGATGGCCCGCGAACAGGGGGATTTCGATTTCGAGTCCATCGCGGGCCATATCGCCGACAAGATGATCCGCAGGCATCCACATGTGTTCGGCGATCAGGTGGTGGCAACGGCCGACGACCAGACCGCCAATTGGGAGCGGATGAAGGCGGCGGAGCGGGAGGCGAAGGCGGCACGGGACGGCCGCCCCCTCTCCGCCCTGGACGGGGTGATCCCCGGCCTGCCCGCCCTCACCCGGGCGCTGAAGCTCCAGAAGCGGGCTGCCCGGGTCGGCTTCGACTGGACCAGGTCCGAAGAGATCCTGGACAAGATCGAGGAGGAGATCGGGGAGCTGCGCGCCGAGCTGACGCGGGGCGACCGGAACCCGGCCGCTGTTCAGGATGAATTGGGCGACCTTCTGTTCGCCCTGGTGAACCTGGCCCGGCGGCTGGACGTGGACCCGGAAACGGCGCTGCGCGGCACCAATGCCAAGTTCGACCGCCGCTTCCGCCAAGTGGAAGGCTGGCTGGCCGAACAGGGGCGCGGCCCCGCCGAGGCGACGCTGGAGGAGATGGAGGCGCTGTGGGTCCGGGCCAAGCGCACGGAACGCCTCAACAATGCAGATCAACCTGTTGATAAGGCTGGATGAATGGCCATGACACCCCTGCCCCGGAAGCCCGTGCCCCACGTCCCCACCCTCGCCCTGATCACCGGGGCCACCGGTGATTTTGGGGCCGCCTTCGCCCGGCGCTTAGCCGCGCTGGGGACCCGGCTGATCCTGACCGGGCGGGATGACAGCAAACTCAAGGCCTTGGCGGCGGATCTTCCAACATCCTGCCATACGGTGGCGCTGGATGTGCGGGATCGGGGGGCGGTGGAGGCGATGCTGACCGCCCTGCCCGATGGGTTCAGGGACATCGACCTTCTGGTGAACAATGCCGGCCTCGCCCTGGGTGCCGATCCCGCCTGGAAGGCGGACCTGACCGATTGGGAGGTGATGATCGATACCAATGACAAGGCGCTGGCCATCGTCACCGGGCTGGTCCTGCCTGGCATGGTGGCCCGCGGGCGGGGCCATGTGATCAATATCAGCTCCATCGCCGGGGACTATCCCTATCCCGGCGGGCATGTCTATTGCGCGTCCAAGGCCTTCGTCACCCAGTTCAGCCTGGCGCTGAAGGCCGATCTGATCGGAACCGGCGTGCGGGTGACCTGTATCGAGCCGGGGATGGTGGAGACGCGGTTCAGCCTGGTCCGGTTCAAGGGCGATGCGGAACGGGCGGCCAAGGTCTATGCCGACACGGTCCCCTTGACGGCGGAAGATGTCGCCGAATCAGTGGTTTGGGCCGCCACCCTGCCCCCGCATATGAATATCAACCGGATCGAACTGATGCCGACGACCCAGGGCCCCGGCCCCCTGTCCGTCCATCGCAGCCCGCGGGCGTGACGCTTGGCCCGGTTACCCGGCCGCGGTCCCGAACAGGACATCGTGCAGGTCCCGCCAGCTTCCGCGGTCGGGTGCCAGCAGCAGGCCGCCGCCGGTCACCGTCGGGTCATAGGGGCTGCCGTCGAAGCGGGCGGACCAGCCCCCCGCCTCCCCATGGATCAGCACGCCCGGGGCATGGTCCCAGGGCATCAGGCGGCGGTAGCAGGCCAGATGGGCCGTACCGGTGACCAGGCGCAAGTATTCGTGGCCGGCGCAGTACAGATCGAACGCTTCCGCCACGATGCCCATGGCGCTTTCGATGCGGCGGGCCAGGTCGGGCTCGAAGAAGCGGTTCTTCAGGGCGCCGGTGCTCTCCGCCAGCGGCGCGGGTGCGGCGACCCGCAGGCGCTCTCCCCCCATCCAGGCGCCGGCCCCGATTTCCGCCACAGCGGTGCGGTTTCCGATCGGGTCATGGATCCAGCCGGCCACGGTCCGCCCGGACCGCACCAGGGCGACCATCACGGCGAAGACCGGCTTGCCCTGGGTGAAGTTTTGGGTCCCGTCGATCGGGTCGATGATCCAGACGGGCGCATCGCCGGACAGGCGGGCCATCTGGGTCGGGTCCGCCGCCGCCCCTTCCTCCCCCAGCACCGTCGATCCGGGCAGCAGATCGGTCAGGCGGCTGGTCAGGTACCGCTCCGCCGCCTCATCCGCCACAGTGACCACATCGCCCGGCCCCTTCAGGCGGATATCACCGGCCGAGAGGTTGCGGAAGCGGGGCATGATCTCCACCGCCGCCACCTCTGCGAGGAGCGCCGACACCACGTCCGGATCAAGGCCCGGCTGTGCCATCCCCGTTCCCCTGTCAGCCCGCGGCCCGGTGGGCTTCCCACACGGGGGGAAGCGGTGCCGGTTGGTAGCCGAAACGGTCGGCGAAGCGGGCCACATCGGCCGGCTCCAAGGCGACATGCAGATGCACCTGCAACTCCTCATCCCGGCGGTCCATGATCTCGCCCCTGGCATACAGCCAGGACAGGGCGGCCCCGTCGGTCACATCCACGGTCAGGGCGACCACCTCCCGTCCGGCGACCATGCGCCGGTCGATATGGTCGAACAGGGTTTCGATCCCCTCCCCCGTCAGGGCGGAGATGGCAACGACACCGCCGCCGCGCCGGGCGGTGCGGAGCAGGGAATCCCGCTCCTCCTCCGGCAGGAGGTCGACCTTGTTCAGCACCTCCACCACCCGGTCGTCCGTCTCCGGATCGATGTCCAGGTCGCGCAGGACGGTGGCCACGTCCTGGCGCTGCGCCTCCGAATCCGGGTGGCTGACATCGCGGACATGCAGGATGATGTCGGCAGCCTGCACCTCCTCCAGCGTGGCGCGGAACGCCTCCACCAAGCCGTGGGGCAGGTCGGAGATGAAGCCCACCGTGTCCGACAGGATGATCTTGCGGCCGGACGGCAGGATGATCGACCGCATGGTCGGGTCCAGGGTCGCGAACAGCAGGTCCTTGGCGAAGACATCCGCCCCCGCCATGCGGTTGAACAGGGTGGATTTGCCAGCATTGGTATAGCCGACCAGGGCCACCACCGGATAGGGCACCTTCTCCCGCGCCTTGCGATGCAGGCCACGGGTGCGCCGCACCTCCTCCAGCTCCGCCTTCAATTTGACGATACGGTCGCCAATCAGGCGCCGGTCCAGCTCGATCTGGCTTTCACCGGGGCCGCCCAGGAAGCCGAAGCCGCCGCGCTGGCGCTCCAAATGGGTCCAGGAGCGGACAAGCCGGGACCGCTGATAGGTCAGGGCCGCCAGTTCCACCTGCAACTGACCCTCCCGGGTGCGGGCCCGGGCACCGAAGATCTCCAGGATCAGGCCGGTGCGGTCGATGACTTTGGTCTTCCAGTCCCGCTCCAGATTGCGCTGTTGGATGGGGGTCAGGGCATGGTCCACGATGACCAGCGCGATCCCCCCCGCCTCCACACGGGCGCCGATATCCTCCGCGGCACCGGTGCCCAGCAGGGTGGCTGGTCGCGGGCGGGCAACCCGCACACAGACCGCCTCCGTCACCGTCAGGTCGATGGCAAGGGCCAGGCCCCGCGCCTCCTCCAGCTTGGCGGCCGGGCTGCGCGCATCATCCCTGTCCCCAGGCATGACGGGGTGCAGGACCAGGGTCGAAGTTCCGGGGGCGTGGGAGTCAGGCCCGCGCCCGCCGGGGGACAGGTGCTCAGTCGTGGTCGGTCTCCTTCGCCGGCTCGAACAACTGGATCGGATGCGCCGGCATCACCGTGGAAATCGCGTGCTTGTACACCAGCTGTGAATGGGCGTCCCGCCGCAGCAGCACGGAAAAGTTATCAAACCAGGTAATGATTCCCTGCAGCTTCACGCCGTTGACCAGGAACACGGTCACGGGGGTTTTGTTCTTGCGGACGTGATTCAGGAACACGTCCTGAACGTTCTGCGACTTTTCTGACATTGGAGCTGCCTCGCTTTGCTCGGTTTCTTGGGGCACCGGCCGATGCCCGGGAACAGGAATGCCAAGGGTCCACCAACATCGCCGTCAGGTCCCCTCACCACCCCGGTACCGATATGGTATCACCATTCTGTTGCACCAAGGCGGAAATCGCAGCACAGCCATCGAAGCGCAAAGCCGGCGGAAACCGCTCCAACCCGGCCCCGCCAGCGGGGGTATGGCCCACCAGAACCGGTAGACAGCCGGTCCGATGGGCGCATTCCATGTCCACATCGGCATCGCCGATGAACCAGACATCCGGCCCCGGCACCAGGCCGGACGGGGCCAGCGCCAGATCAACCGGTGCCGCCGCCGGCTTGTCCGCCGGCGCATCGGTGGCACCGACCAGGCGACCGAAGTAGCCCGTCCACCCCAGATACTCCGCCTCCGCCCGGAGCAGGGGGCCCTGTTTGTTGCTGACCACGGCCACATAGATGCCCCGGTCGCGCAGGTCGCGCAGCAGCGCCTCCGCCCCCTCCAGAACGATCAGGTGGTCCAGGTGGTGGGCACGGAAATGGGCATAGAAGATGTCGCGGGCCCGCGGCCAATCCTCCCCGAACAGCGGCGGGAAACTGTCCCGCAGGCTGTGGCGGATGCGCTGGTACCCCTCCTCCAGGGTCCAGGGCTCCTTGCCGAAGGCGATGAGGGCGGCGTTGATGCTGGCGACGACGCAGGCCCAGTTGCTGACCAGGGTGTTGTCCCAGTCGAACAGGACGGCGCGGGGAAAGGGAACTGTACGCGGGAGCACGGGCGGACTCATGAAAGAACCGGGTCGGGCACACCCAGATAGGCCAGATAGGCGGTGCGCAGGCGTTGTGCCACAGGGCCCGGCCTGCCGTCACCGACCGGGCGGCCGTCGATGCGGGTCACCGGCAGGACGAAGGCTGTGGCGGCGCTGAGAAAGGCTTCGCGCGCGGCAAACGCCTCCTCCAGGCTAAAGGGCCGCTCCTCCACCACGATCCCCTCCGCCCTCGCGAGGCGGAGAAGGGTCAGGCGGGTGATACCGTTCAGGATCAGGTTGGATGCGGGGCGGGTGACCAGCACGCCGTCGGCCGTGACAATCCAGGCATTGGACGAACACCCCTCCGTCACCGTGCCGTCTGGGTCCAGCATCCAGCCCTCATGCCCCCCCGCCTCCACCGCGCACTGCTTGCCCAGCACCTGGGGCAGAAGGGAAACGGATTTGATGTCCCGCCGCAGCCAGCGGATGTCCGGCATGGTAACGACGGGCACCCCCTCCTCCACAAGGCGCCGCGGCAGGAACCGGGTGCGGCGGCAGGTGACGACAAGCGTGGGCGCTGGCCGGGCCGGGAACTTGAAATCACGGGGGGCGGGCCCACGGGTGATCTGGATGTACGGGATCGCGTCCCGCACCCGGTTCAGGGTGATCAGGCGGCGCAGTATCTGACGCAGGGTGGCGTCGCCGACCGGGCGGGGAATGCGCAGTTCGCGCAAGGACCGGTCCAGCCGCTCCAGATGCCCCGCCTCATCCGCCAGCCTTCCCCCCACCAGGGTGATGACCTCATACACCCCGTCGGCGAACTGGAAGCCCCGATCCTCGATGGAGACAGCGGCCTCTCCATGAAGGACATAACGGCCGTCGACATAGGCGATGCGGGGCATGGCGATCCCGGGTGATGGCGGGCGGAACGGGCGGGTCCCGATTTCTTAAAAGAATTCAAGGCGGACGGCGAACATCTTCTCCACCTTCCGCACCTGCCCCACCTCCGCCAGGATGATGACCCGGTCGTTCGGCTTCACCACCGTGGACGGGCGCGGGATGATGACCGTGTCGCCGCGGACGATGGCGCCGACGATCACGCCGGCGGGAAGGCGGATGTCCTTCAGGGGCTGGTTCACCAGGGTGGATGTCTCCAACGCCTCCGCCTCGATCACCTCGGCGAAGCCTTCGCGCAAGGAATGCACCGCCTTGATCCGGCCGCGGCGCACATGCTGAAGGATGGAGGAAACGGTGATGGAGCGCGGGCTGACCACCGCATCGATGCCCAGCGGGTGGACCAGGGGCTGATACGTGGTCTTGTTGATCAGGGTGATCGCCCGTTCGCAGCCGTAGCGCTTGGCCAGCAGCGACGACAGGATGTTGCCCTCATCATTGTTGGAGACGGCGACCACCGTCTCACTCGCCCGGACATTCGCTTCCTCCAGGATGTCCGGGTCCAGCCCGTCCCCGTGCAGGACCATGGTGCGGGTCAGCCGCTGGGCCACGAACTGGGCGCGCTTGCGGTCCACCTCGATGATGCGGGCGGAGACGCCGGGATGCTTCGCCTCGATCTCCTCCGCCAGGCACAGGCCGATATTGCCGCCGCCGATGATGATGACGCGGCGCGCCTCCGGCTCCTCATGGCCGAAGGCGGCCATGGCGCGGGCCACATGGTTCGTATCGGCAACGAAATAAACCTCGTCCCCCGCCAGCATCTGATCGTCGCCAGAGGGGATGATCGGCTTTTCGTTCCGGACGATTGCCACGATTTCGATGTTCAGGTCCGGGAACAGGCCGGTCAGCTGGCGCAGGGGCGTGTTGATGATCGGACAGTTGGCGGTGCAGACCACCCCCACCACCCGCACCTTGCCGTCGGCCAGCGGGATCATGTCGAAGGCGCCCGGCACCTGGAGCCGGCGGGCCACCGCCCGCGCCACCTCGATCTCGGGCGAGATGATGACATCGATGGGCAAGTGGTCGCGGCTGAACAGGTCGGCCCAGATCGGCTGGAGATAGCTCTGATGGCGGACGCGGGCGATCTTGGTCGGCACGTTGAACAGGCTGTCCGCCACCTGGCAGGCGACCATGTTCACCTCATCCGCCAGGGTGACGGCGATGATCATGTCCGCATCGGACGCCCCCGCCGCCTCCAGCACATTGGGGTGGGAGGCGAAGCCGACCATGGCCTGCACATCCAGGGTATCGCTGATCTTTTGGATCAGTTCCGCCGACTGGTCGATGACCGTGACGTTGTTGCCTTCCGACGCCAGGTACCGGGCGATGTTGGAGCCGACCTGCCCCGCGCCGCAGACGATGACTTTCATGGTCCGACCATTTCCCCGTGGGTCCCCGCCCCAATGAACGCGCGGTGCGTGAACTTGTCAAACAGCCCGTATCCCGGCCCCGGTCTCACTCCAGATCGACCCGGCCGCCCTTGTCCGTCCCGTGCACGCCCAGACTCTTCAGCTTGCGGTGCAGGGCGGAGCGTTCCATGCCGACGAAGGCGGCCGTGCGACTGATGTTGCCGCCGAAGCGGGTGACCTGGGCCAACAGGTATTCCCGCTCGAACACCTCCCGCGCGTCACGCAGGGGCAGGCCCATGATCTCCCCCCCCTTGTCCCATTTCAGGACGGTCGGCGTGATGGCCCCGATCTCCGGTGGCAGCATGTCGGCGCGGATCGGCTCCGCCGGATCGCCGGAAACCATGATCAGCAGCCATTCGACAACGTTGCGCAACTGGCGGACATTGCCCGGCCAGTCATAGGCCTGAAGGGCGGCCATCGCATCCTCCCCGAAGGATCGGATGGGCAGGCCCTGGGCTTCGGCCGTCTTCTGCATGAAATGCCGGGCCAGAAGCGGGATGTCGTCGCGCCGGTCGCGCAGGGGCGGCACCTTCAGGGGCACCACGGCCAGCCGGTAGAACAAATCCTGGCGGAAGCGCCCGCGCTCGATCTCCGCCGGCAGGTCGTGGTTGGTGCTGGCCACCACCCGCACATCCACCTCCACCCGGACGGAGCCGCCGACACGCTCGAAGGTCTGTTCCTGAAGGACGCGGACGATTTTGCCCTGGGTTTCCAGCGGCATGTCCGCCACCTCATCCAGGAACAGGGTACCGCCATGGGCCTGTTCGAAGGTGCCGACCTTGCGGCCCCCACCATCCACCGGATGCTCGGTCCCGAACAGCTCCACCTCCAGCCGGTCGGGGCGCATGGTGGCGCAGTTGATGGCGACGAAGGGGCCGTCCGCCCGGCGGGAGCGGGCATGGATCATGCGGGCCACGATCTCCTTGCCGCTGCCCGGCGGGCCGGAGATCAGGACCCGCGATCCCGTCGGCGCCACCTTGTCCACCCCGTTGCGGAGCTGGTTCACCGGCACGCTCTTGCCGACCAGGTCCCCATCCGGACCGACGCGACCGCGCAGTTCCCGGTTCTCCCGGCGCAGGCGCGCCGCTTCGATGGCGCGCTCCACCAGAAGGATCAGCCGATCCGCCTTGAACGGCTTCTCGATGAAGTCATAGGCGCCCTTCTTGATGGCGCTGACCGCCGTTTCGATGTTGCCGTGGCCGCTGATCATGACGACCGGCACGTCCGGATGGTCGCGCTTCAGTTCATCCAGGATCTGCAACCCGTCCAGCCGGCTGCCCTGGAGCCAGATGTCCAGGATGATCAGGTTCGGGCGCCGGGATGCGACGGCGGCCAGCGCCTGGTCGCTATCCGCCGCCTCCCGTGTCCTCATCCCCTCATCCTCCAGGATGCCGGAGATCAGCATCCGGATGTCGGCCTCGTCATCGACGATCAGGATATCGTATGCCATGCGTTCAGCCTTTCCGTCCGGCCGTCAGGGCCGGACCGTCCTCCGGGGCGGACCCGGCTTCGGTCGAGGTGGCGGCGAGCGTCCGGGGCAGGGTCAGGCCGACACGGGCACCGCCGCCCGGCCGATCCTCAAGTGTCAGGACCCCGCCATGGTCCTCCATGATCTTCTTCACGATCGCCAGCCCCAGGCCGGTTCCCTTGGCCCGGGTGGTGACATAGGGCTCCGCCAGCCGGTCCCGCTCCGCCGTGGGCAGGCCCTTGCCGTTATCCTCCACGGCGATGGTCACCTGCTCCTCATCCGCGGTCAGGCGGATCACCACCTCCCCCGGCGGGGCGGACGGCCCCTGCTCCTCCGCCCGGCCCTCGATCGCCTCCACGGCGTTCTTCAGCAGGTTGGTCAGGGCCTGGGCCAGCAGGCGCCCGTCGCACACGATGACCAGCGGCGGATCCGGCAGGTCCTGGACGAAGCGGATGGTCGGCTGGGCGGTGGATTGCAGGAACGTGGTCTGGCGACACAGGTCCTGCATCGCCACCGGCTTCATCACCGGCTGCGGCATGCGGGCGAAGGCGGAGAATTCATCGACCATGCGGCCGATATCGTCGACATGACGGACGATGGTGTCCGTCATCTGCCTGAACGTATCGGGATCGCTGGAAATCTCTTTCAGGTACTTGCGCCGCAGCCGCTCGGCTGACAGCTGGATCGGGGTCAGCGGGTTCTTGATCTCATGGGCGATGCGGCGGGCCACATCTGCCCAGGCCGCCTTCCGCTGGGCGGAGACCAGTTCGGACACATCGTCGAAGGTGACGACATAGCCCCGCACCTCCCCGCCCACCAGCTCGGCGGAGACGCGCACCAGCAGGGTACGGACATGGCTGCCCCGGCGCAGTTGTACCTGATCCTCCACCAGCTTGGTCGGGCGGCGGCGGATCGCCTCCATGATCGGGCTGAATTCCGGGGCCAGATCCTCCAGCCGCTGCCCGATAAGGGTTTCGGCCGTGCCAGCGTCCAGCAGATGCACCGCCGACAGGTTGGGCAGGTTGATCCGACCCTCCTGGTCCAGGCCGACGACACCCGCCGACACACCGGCCAGCACGGCTTCTGTGAACCGGCGGCGCAGGTCAAGCAGGCGGTTCGCCTCCACCAAGTCGCCGCGCTGGGTTTCCAACTGCATGGTCATGCGGTTGAAGACCCGGGTCAGGGTGGACAGCTCATCCTCCTGATCCCCTGCCCCTTCCGGCACCCGGGCGGACAAGTCCCCCTCGCTCACCCGCTCCGCCGCCCCGATCAGGGCGGAGATGGGCTGGACCAGGTATGTGGCGAAGTTCAGCCCGGCCCAGATAGCCCCCATCAACAGCAGCAGCGCCACAGCCAGGAATATCAGGGTCAGTCGGGTCTGGAGATCGAAGCGCTTGCCCTCAAGCTCCCGGTATTCGTTGACCGCACTCTGGGTCGATTCCATTGAGGCAAGCACGCTCGCCTCCACCGGCCGGCCCACATACATGAAGGTGTCGAAATCCGGATCTATCCGGACCATGGCCGTCACCCGGTTCCCGTCCTCGCTGACGGCGGTGACGATCTCACCGCGGCGGGCGCGGTCCAGGTCGCGGGCGGGAACCTGATCCGGCTCGAACGCGAACAGCAGGCCGTGGCGCGCGATCTCCCGCCCCAGCCCGTCGAAGACGACGATTTCCGTGAAGTTCCGGTCGATGGCCTGGCGCAGCAGCATCTGGCGCAAGGAATCCTGGTCCAGGCGGATGAGCCGGCTCTGGAACTGCAGATCCGCCACCGCCGCCAGAAGGTCCGCCTCGATCGTGCGCTGGTGTTCCTTCACGTAGGCTTCGGCCACGGCCAGCGCCTCATTCACGGCAGTGCTCACCCGCTCACTGAACCAGGACTGGACGCCCACATAGAAGAAGATGGCGGCGAAGGTCGCCATGATGATGGCGGGAAGCGCTGTCAGCAGGGAAAAGATCGCGACCAGCCGGGCATGCAGCTTGGCCCCCGCCAGCCCCCGCCGCCGCTCCAGCCAAAGCGTGACGATACGCCGGGCCGTCACCACCCCCAGCAGCAGCAGCAGCGCCATGGACAGGGTCAGCAGCAGGCTGATCGTGTTGGGATCGTTGCCGAAGGGCGGCAGGTCCACCATCGCGGCATATGTCGCCATGCCGGAGGCAACGGCCGCCATGGCCAGAACGACCGCCAGCCGGTTCGCCAGGTTGTGTCGGGCGGCCCATAGCGCCAGACGCCGCCACCAGGATGCCGGGGCATCCTGCATGCCTGTGCCCGCCAGGCTCACGGCATCATCCCGCCCGGCGGAACCGGGCATGGGCCGGTCCGCACATGGGACCGGGCCGGGCTATCGTGGCGGGGGTCGGGACGTCGATCCGGCAAGGGCCACCCTGGTAGCTGCGACAATCGTCGACGGACACGGGATCGGCAGAATAACCGCGTCCATTCCGTGACTGTGTTACCAGATTGCTACACCCCTTGCCAGTGTCCCGGCGGGTTGCCCCCCGCCCCATGGATCGGGACTTTGCCGCGGTGCCGCCATCACTTCAGGCCACGGACCACCTGGATGTCCAGATCGCGGACCTTCTTGCGCAGGGTATTGCGGTTCAGGCCCAAGAGATGGGCGGCCTTGATCTGGTTGCCCTTGGTCGCCGACAGCGACAGCGTCAGCAGCGGCCGTTCCACCTCCCGCAGGATGCGGTCGTAAAGGCCGGCGGCGGGGATCCCGTCCTTGTGGGCGGCGAAGTATTCGCGCAGGTGCCGCTCCACCGCCGCCCCCAGCCCTTCATTGGCCGGTTCCGCCGCCTGCTGCGGGGCGGGGGACACATCGGCCAGCTCCAGGTCGATGGCATCCGGCCCGATCACCTCATCCGCATACAGCGCGGCCAGGCGGCGGACCAGATTCTCCAACTCCCGCACATTGCCCGGCCAGCGGTAGCGCTTCAGCCGGTCCATGGCGGCATTGTCCAGGCTTTTCAGGGGCAGCCCCTCCCCCGCCGCCTGGTGGAAGAAATGCCGGGCCAGGGACGGCACATCCTCCGTCCGCTCCCGCAGGGGGGGAAGGCGGATGGGCACCACGTTCAGGCGGTAGAACAGATCCTCCCGGAACATCCCCTGGCGGATCAGGGTGCGCAGATCCCGGTGGGTGGCCGCGACAATGCGAACATCGGTCTTGATGGGCGTGCGTCCCCCCACCGTGGTGTATTCGCCTTCCTGCAACACGCGCAGCAGGCGGGTCTGGGCCTCCAGGGGCATGTCCCCGATCTCATCCAGGAACAGGGTGCCGCCCTGGGCCTGCTCGAACCGGCCGGTGGATCGCATGGTGGCGCCGGTGAAGGCTCCCTTCTCATGCCCGAACAGTTCCGATTCGATCAGCTCCCGCGGGATCGCCGCCATGTTGATGGCGACGAAGGGGCCGGCGCGCCGCTTGCCGTAATCGTGCAGCGCGCGGGCGACCAGTTCCTTGCCGGTGCCGGATTCCCCCGTGATCATCACTGTCAGGTCCGTGCCCATCAGCCGGGCCAGCACCCGGTAGATCTCCTGCATCGCGGGGGACCGGCCGATCAGGGGAAGCTGCTCCTCCTCCGGTTCGGAGGGGACGGCCTGGATCTCGCTGGACGGGGTGGGGGCGGTCAACGCCCGCTGCACCATGCCGATCAGTTCCTTCAGGTCGAAGGGCTTGGGCAGATAGTCGAAGGCCCCCCGCTCCGCCGCTTTCACCGCTGTCAACAGGGTGTTCTGGGCGCTCATGACGATGATGCGCAGGTCCGGGCGGAGGCGCTTGATCCGGGGGATCAGGTCCAGCCCGTTCTCATCGGGCATCACCACATCGGTGATGACAAGATCGCCCTGCCCCTCCTCCACCCAGCGCCACAGGGTGGCGGCATTGGCGGCCGTGCGGACCTCATGGCCCAGCCGCACCAGCGCCTGGCTCAACACCGTCCGGATCGCGCGGTCGTCATCGGCAACCAGGATCGATGCCCCCATCTCAAGCCCCCTTCGGCATGGTCGACAGATCGGACGTCATGGGCAGCGACACCTTGAAGATGGTGCGCCGCGGCGCGCTTTCGAAATCGATGACCCCGCCATGGTCGCCGATGATCTTGGCCACCAGGGCCAGGCCCAGGCCGGTGCCGTTCATCTTCGTGGTGACGAAGGGGTCGAACAGGTGGGGGCGCAGGTCGTCCGGGATGCCTTCGCCATTGTCCTGCACACTGACCAGCAGGGGCAGATGCACCCGGCTTTCCGACCCGGCGACGGCCAGACGCACCCCGTGCTGATAGGCGGTGGACAGCACGATCTCCCCGCCTGTCTCCGGGCAGGCTTCGGCCGCGTTCTTGATCAGGTTCAGGAAGACCTGGATCAACTGGTCCCGGTTGCCCAGGACCGGCGGCAGGGAGGGGTCATAGCGCTCGACGAAGCGGATATGGCGGGCGAAGCCGTTCTGCGCCACCCGGCGCACATGCTCCAGCACGGCATGGATGTTGACCGCCTGCTTCTCCAGCGGGCGTTGGTCGGTGAAGACCTCCATACGGTCCACCAGGGCGACGATGCGGTCCGCCTCATCACAGATCAGGCGGGTCAGCATCCGATCCTCCTCTCCCACACTGTCCTCCAGGAGCTGGGCAGCCCCCCGGATGCCGGAGAGGGGATTCTTCACCTCATGGGCCAGCATGGCCGACATGGCGATGACCGACCGGGCCGCCCCGCGATGGACAAGCTGGCTGTCGATCTTGTGGGCGATGGATCTTTCATGCAGGGTCAGGACAACCAGATCCGGCGGATCGGCGAGCGGGGCCGCCTGGGCGCCCACCACATGGCTGCCGATGCGCGGCGTATCCAGGCCGACCCCGTATTCCGACACGCGGGAGTGGGTCTGGCGCGCCTGATCAATCAGGGCGAAGATCGGGCTGTCGGCGGGGATCAGGTCGGAGAGGGGTTGCCCCTCCACCCGGGCGGCGCTGACATCGAAGAAGGCCTGGGCCTGCAGGTTGACGAAGCGGATCAGCCCCTCCCTGTCCACCACCAGCACCGGTTCGGGCAGGGCGGACAGGATGGCGGCGGGATCCAGCGCCTCATCCCGGCCGGAACGGCGCAGCAGCGTGGCGGCGCGGCGCATCATGCTGCCATCTTCTCCGGCGCTGCCCGATCGGCATGGCATCGCTCCAGGATGCCGCGGTCGATCAGGCTGCTGTAGAATCCGTGGATCAGATCCTTCACCGCCGCCGGGCTTTCCGTCGTCATGACGGTGGAGCGGTACTCGGCGGAGGAGGGCAGGCCCTTGGAATACCAGGCCACATGCTTGCGGGCGATCTTCAGGCCTGCATCCACGCCGTAGTGGTGCAGGATGCTGTCATAATGCTCCAGCACGATCTGAAGCTGTTCCGGCAGGGTCGGCTCCGCCGTCACCTCGCCCGTGCGCAGGAAATGCATGACCTGCGCGACGAACCAAGGCCGGCCATAGGTGCCGCGCCCGATCATCACCCCGTCCGCCCCGGATTCATCCAGGCAGCGCACCACATCCTCGAAAGTGTTGATGTCGCCATTGGCAATGACCGGGATGCTCACCGCTTCCTTGACCTTGCGGATGAATTTCCAGTCGGCGGTGCCGTTGTACATCTGGCAGCGGGTACGGCCGTGGACGGTGAGCATCTTGATGCCCGACTCTTCCGCGATCCGGGCCAGGCGCGGGGCGTTCAGGTTGTTCTCATCCCAGCCCTTGCGCATCTTCATAGTCACGGGCACGGAAACGGCCTTGGCCGTTGCCTCCAGGATGCGGCCCGCCAGCTGCTCATCCTTCATCAGGGCGGAGCCGGCATAGCCGTTGACCACCTTCTTCACCGGGCAGCCGAAATTGATGTCGATGATCGCGGCACCGCGATCCGCGTTCAGCTTCGCCGCCTCCCCCATCACCTCCGGCTCGCAGCCGGCAAGCTGCATGGAGATGGGTGCCTCATCGGGGTGCCATTCGGTCTTCAGCATGCTTTCCCGGGTGGCGCGGATCATCGCCTGGCTGGCGATCATCTCCGACACGACAAGGCCGGCACCGGTGCGCTTCACCAGACGGCGGAACGGCATGTCGCTGACGCCGGACATGGGCGCCAGGATCACCGGATCGTCGATCTTCACCGGGCCGATATGGATCGGCTTCAGACGGGGCTGCGGGGTATTGTTGCCCATGGGTTAGGCACCTGACAGGACTGCACGAAAAATAGGCGACGACGCTACCATGACCGCACGGATTTGCAAGCCCGCCCCCGGAATGGGCCATCGGCGGAATTGCGGGGCTGGGTCTGGTGCGGCCGATCTTTCGCCCGGCGAAGGGGCGGCAGATGGTGTCGGGCGGGCCCGCCGTCAACGGCGTGCGCTGTAGGGCTTCCCCGCTTTGCGTCGGCGGGGCTTTGCCGCTAGGGTGCTCGCCATCGTCCGACACGGGGTCGTCCATGCCGTCCTGTCTTGCCCTGATCGTCGCCGCCGGCCGCGGCGCACGGTTCGGGACCGATATTCCCAAGCAGTACTTGGCCCTGGCGGGGCAGAGCGTACTGGCGCGCACGGTGGCGGCCTTCCAGCGCCACCCCGCAATCACCGGCGTACGGGTCGTCATCAACCCGGACCACCGGGACCTGTATGACCGCGCCGTCGCCGGGCTGGACCTGCCCGACCCCATCGCCGGGGGCGATACCCGGCAGCAGAGCGTGCGCAACGGGCTGGAAGCGCTGGCCGGGGGCGTGGCTGGTGCCGGTGCCCCCGATCTGGTCCTGATCCATGACGGGGCCCGCCCCCTGGTGGATGCCGGAACCATCACCCGGGTGGTCGCGGCCTTGGCGGACGGCCCCGCCGCCATCGCCGCCACGCCTGTGGCCGACACCCTGAAACGCGCCCGGGAGGGGGAGGTGGTGGGGACGGTGGACCGCACCGGCCTGTGGCGGGCGCGTACCCCGCAGGGTTTCCACTTCAGAGAGATCCTTGCCGCCCATCGGGCGACGTCCGGCATGGACCTGACCGACGATGCCGCCGTGGCGGAGGAGGTGGGGATGCCTGTCCGCCTGATCCCCAGCGATCCCGACAATCTGAAGATCACCCACACCCAGGACCTGGCGCGGGCGGAGCGACTGATCATGGCAGAGCTATCCGACATCCGCCTGGGCACCGGCTTCGATGTCCATAAGTTCGATGCGGGCGACCATGTCTGGCTCTGCGGTGTGAAGGTCCCGCACAGCCACACGCTGGAGGGGCATTCCGATGCCGATGTGGGCCTGCACGCCCTGACCGACGCCATCCTGGGCGCCATCGCCGACGGGGACATCGGCAGCCACTTCCCCCCCACCGATATGCGCTGGAAGGGGGCGGACAGCGCGCGATTCCTGGCTCATGCGGGCGATCTGGTCCGCGCGCGCGGCGGGGTGATCGCCCATGTGGACGTGACGCTGATTTGCGAACGCCCCAAGATCGGCCCCCATCGGGAGGCCATGCGCGCCCGGATCGCGGAGATCCTGGGGCTGGTCATCGGCCGGGTGGCGGTGAAGGCGACAACGACGGAGGGCCTGGGCTTCACCGGCCGGCGGGAGGGCATCGCGGCCCAGGCCGCCGCCACCATCCGCCTGCCCTTCACCCCCACCTGACGCCAGCGCAGAGGTAAGGTCCCATGTTCCCCCCTGCCCTTATCGACCTGTCCACCCAGGTGCTTGGGACGTGCAAGGCACGCGACCTGACCATCGCCACGGCGGAAAGCTGCACCGGCGGGCTGATCGCCGGCACCCTGACGGAGATCGCAGGGTCGTCGGCCGTGGTCGACCGGGGCTTCGTTACCTATACCAACGCGGCGAAGTCCGATCTGCTGGGGGTACCGGCCGCCCTGCTGAACGATCCGGCCATCGGCGCCGTCAGCGAGCCGGTGGCCCGGTTGATGGCCCTGGGCGTCCTGGCCCGGACGGGGGCGCAGATCGCCCTGTCCGCCACCGGTATCGCCGGCCCCGGCGGGGCGACGGCGACCAAGCCGGTGGGGCTGGTCTTCATCGGTTGTGCCCGGCGGGGCCGCCCGCCCGTGGTGGAACGGCACGTCTTCCCGGGCGACCGCAGTGCGGTACGGCTGGCCACGGTCACGCGGGCGCTGGAACTGTGCCTTGCGGCGGCAGAGGGGGTGTGATGCTGGCCCCCATCATCCCCACGGTCGATCTGGCGGAAGATATCCTGCGGGAATGGACCGACAGCCCGGAGGTGGTGGCCGCCTTCCTAGCCGGGTCCGTCGCCCTGGGCCGGGCGGCGATCGGGTCGGATATCGATGCCGTCATCGTCTATGCCCAGGTGGAGTCGGCGGTCCGCGAAACCCATGAGCGGCGGGGCGTGACGGTCGAACTGTTCCTGCATGATCCGGACACGCTCGCCTGGTTCTGGGAGCAGGACCGGCGCTTCGGCAAGCCTACCCTGGCCCGCATGGTGGCGAACGGTCTTCCCATCGCGGGTGCGCCGGACATCATCG
Source organism: Pseudomonadota bacterium (assembly GCA_046045995.1). Classification (GTDB taxonomy): domain Bacteria; phylum Pseudomonadota; class Alphaproteobacteria; order Azospirillales; family Azospirillaceae; genus Indioceanicola. The sequence continues at coordinate 30,754 of JBJOKR010000015.1, forward strand.
AGGAACTGAAGCGCCAGGCAGAAGCGGTGCTGACCGCCGGCCCCCCTGCCCTGGACGATCTGGAGATGCGGGCCAGGCGCTATGCCATCACCGATCTGGCCGCCGACCTGATTCCGGAGCGGACGGCCGCGGAACGCCTTGCCCTCGGCGCCCGCCTCTATACCGAGCTGGCGGATTTCACCGTGCGGGCCAGCGGTGCGTGGAGCGGCAGCGGCAAGGGACTGGCCCAGGCCCTGATGCGCCACGACCCCATGCTGGCCGCCGCCTTCGAACATGCCTTCACCGCCCTGTTCACACAGGGCGATGCGGAAGAGATCCAGGCCCTGATCGACCTGTGCCTGACCCCCTTTGGCGGGCGCCTGATGGCCGGCGACCGCCGTGCCGCCCCGGGGGACTGGCGCGTCCGGGATTGACGGGAGCGGATGGCTTCGGACGCGCCGGTTCCGGCACCCGACACATCACCCGCAGAAGAGAGATTTCACACCGGCCGGGCGGACGCATCGAGCGTGGGGGCTGGGCCGTAAAGCTGCCGGGCGCGGCCTTCGAAGGCGGCGACCATGCGGCGCACCGCCTCATTGAACAGGGCGCCGATGATCTTCTGCAGCACCTTGTTGCGGAACTCGAAATCCACATGGAAATCGACCAAGCACCCGTCTTCATGGGGCAGGAAATTCCAGTGGTTGTTCAGGTAGTGGAACGGCCCCTCCACATATTCCACATGGATGCGCCGCCCCCCCTCATCCAGCGTGACCTTGGAGGTGAAGCGTTCCCGGATCATCTTGAAACCGATGACCAGATCCGCCCAGACCACCGCGCCGTCGCGCCGGCGGATGCGGCAGGCGACGGCCCAGGGCAGGAATTCCGGATAGCGTTCCACATCCGCGACCAGGCGGTACAGCTGGTCCGGGGTGTAGGGAAGCACCCGCTTTTCGGCGTGGGTCGGCATGCCGGTGTCCGTTCGAGAATCCGTGTGTGGAAGGGAACGTGCCGGTGGATCACTCCGCCGCCACTGCCTCCGCCTCGCTGGGGGCCGCGATCCCGGCCAGCCGGGCATCGCGGGCGGCGCGCAGCTTCTTGAAATCGTCGCCGGCGAAGTACGAACTGCGGGTCAGGGGGGAGCTGGACACCATCAGGAACCCCTTGCCGCGTGCCACCTTGGCATAGCTGGCGAATTCATCCGGCGTCACGAACCGGTCCACCGGGGCATGCTTCGGCGTCGGGGCCAGGTATTGGCCGATGGTCAGGAAATCCACATCGGCGGCCCGCAGGTCGTCCATCACCTGCATCACCTCCTCCTTCGTCTCCCCCAGCCCGACCATGATGCCGGACTTGGTGAACATGGCCGGATCCAGTTCCTTGACCCGGTGCAACAGGTTCAGGGAGGTGAAGTAACGCGCCCCCGGCCGGATGCCGGGATAAAGCCGCGGCACGGTTTCCAGATTGTGGTTGAAGACATCGGGCTTCGCCGCCACCACCACCTCGACCGCGCCGTCCTTCTTCATGAAGTCGGGCGTCAGGATCTCGATCGTCGTGCCGGGGCTGCCGGCACGGATGTTGCGGATGGTGCGGGCGAAATGCTCCGCCCCGCCGTCGGGCAGGTCATCCCGGTCGACGGAGGTGATGACCACATGCTCAAGCCCCAGCTTGCCGACCGCCTCCGCCACCTTCTCCGGCTCATGGGGGTCCAGCAGGTCCGGCCGGCCGGTGGCGACATTACAGAAGGCGCAGGCCCGGGTGCAGACGGCACCCAGGATCATGAAGGTGGCATGCTTTTTCTTCCAGCACTCCCCGATGTTCGGGCAGGCCGCCTCCTCACACACCGTGTTCAGCTTCAAGCCCCGCATCAGGTCCCGGGTTTCGGCATATTCCGGGCTGGTCGGGGCCTTGACGCGCAGCCATTCCGGTTTCCGCTGGATCGGGTTGTCCGGGCGGTTGACCTTTTCGGGATGGCGGACGCGATCGGGCGCGATGGGCATGATGGCCGGGACCCTGGCTGGGGAAGACGGTAGGTGGGAAAAATAGGGCCGGCATCCCCGTAAGGGAAGCGCGGCAAGATGGTGTCAGCGTTGCGGACGGTAGGAGTCCGGGATCAGGTCGGCGGGATAGGAGGGGTCCATCACCTGCTCCAGGGTGAAGGGCGGAGCGATGGGGAAGCGACTGATATCCACCTCCGCCTCCACCGCCGCATCGTCGCGGGCATCCTCATAGACGGTGGCGAACTCCTCCCGCAGCAGGGGGCGAAGGCTCGGGCTCCGCTTCAGGCGCTTCGGGATGGACCGCCGCTGCTCACGGATGGTCAGAAGCCAGTACCGGGCATTCCTTTCCCGCAGTTCCTCACAATAAATCAGCTTCAGCAGATGGGTGACCAACAGGCCGAGGCGGGTTTCGATCTCGTCCCATTTCTCATCCCCCATATCCTCGATCTCCTCCGCCACCTGCTCCCAATCGATGGGGGCGTTGTTGCCGCTCCGCCCGGCGTCGCGCAGCTTGGCCGCCTGTTCGCGGGTCCAGAGGTAGTAATCCTCCTGATAGCGGGTACCGGTCATGGCGGCCTGCCTCACGGGGGGTCAGCGGCGGAGGGAGGTGTAGAGGTCTTCCAGGAAACCCGGATCGAGCGCCTGATCATAAGTGAAGGGCGGATCGATGGGAAAGCGGTCAAGGGGCAGATCGGTCTCGTCCGCAGCGGTTTCGCGGGCGTCCGTATAGGTTTCACCGAAATCTTCAACCAGCACAGGGCGTAGGCTGGGGCTCTGCCGCAGCCGCTTCGCCAACATCCGCCGCTGTTCCCGGATGGTCAGCCACCACTGCCGGGCATTCCGCTCCCGCAGGTCTTCGGCATAAAGCAGCTTCAGGAGATGGACGATCAGGACGGTCAGCCGGCTTTCCAGCTGGTTCCATTCGCCGCGACCCATGCTGTCCAGCTCCTCCGCCACATTCTCCCAATCCACCGGGGCGTTGTTGCCCCGGGCGGCCTCGGTGCGCAGGATATCGGCCTGCGCCCGGGTCCAGGCGTAGAAGTCACGGTGGTAAAGGCCGTCGGGCATGGGTCACTCCCCCCCTCAAGGCTTGCGGCGGGTTGCACACCGTCAATAATGAATCGCCCGGCCATAGGCGGCAAGCACCGCCTCATGCATCATTTCACTCAGCGTCGGGTGCGGGAAGATGGTGTGCAGGAACTCGGCCTCGGTCAGTTCGGCGGTCTTGCCGATGACATAGCCCTGGATCAGCTCCGTCACCTCCGCCCCGATCATGTGGGCGCCCAGCAGCTCCCCCGTCTTGGCGTCAAAGATGGTCTTCACCAGACCCTCCGGCTCACCCAGCGCGATCGCCTTGCCGTTGCCAATGAAGGGGAAGCGGCCGACCTTCACCTCATGCCCGGCCTCCCGCGCCTTCTTCTCCGTCAGGCCGACACTGGCGACCTGCGGCAGGGAATAGGTGCAGCCGGGGATGTTGCGCACGTCGATGGGGTGGACCTCCAGCCCGGCGATCTTCTCCACGCAGATCACCCCCTCATGGCTGGCCTTGTGGGCCAGCCAGGGGGCGCCGCAGACATCGCCGATGGCATAGACGCCGGGTTCGTCCGTGCGCATGTAGCCGTCGGTGACGATGTGGTTGCGGTCAAGCTTGACATGCGTGTTCTCCAGCCCCAGCCCGTCGGTATTGGCGACGATGCCGACGGCGGAGATGACGCGGTCCACCACCACCTGTTCCGTCTTGCCGTTGCCGATGTCCAGGGTGGCGGTGACGCTGTCGGCATGGCGGTCCAGCTTCACCACCTTGGTGCCGGTGCGGATCTTGATGCCCTGCTTGGTGAAGGCCTTGGCGGCGAAGGCGCTGATCTCCTCATCCTCCACCGGGAGGATGCGGTCCAGCACCTCCACCAGCGTCACCTCCACGCCCATGTGGCGGTAGAAGCTGGCGAACTCCACCCCGATGGCGCCGGTGCCGATGACCAGAAGGCTTTTCGGCATGGTCTGGGGAACCATGGCCTCCTTATAGGTCCAAACCAGCTTGCCGTCCGGCTCCAGCCCCGGCAGGACGCGGGCGCGGGCACCGGTGGCGATGATGATGTGCTTGGCCTGGTACTCGCCTGCGTCCTGGCCGGTGACGGCGACCTTGCCCTTGCCCAGCAGCTTGGCCGACCCGGTGATGACCGGGACCTTGTTCTTCTTCAGCAGGCCCTTCACCCCGGCGGAAAGCTGCCCTGCCACCCCGCGTGAGCGCTTGACGATGGCGGGCAGGTCCATCGTCACCTTGCCCTCCACCTTGATGCCATAGGATTCCGAGTGCTGGATCAGGTGCGCCACCTCGGCGGAGCGGAGCAGGGCCTTGGTCGGGATGCAGCCCCAGTTCAGGCAGATGCCGCCTAGATGCTCCCGCTCCACCACGGCGGCCTTCATGCCGAGCTGGGCCGCCCGGATCGCCGCCACATAGCCGCCGGGACCGGCACCGATGACGAGAAGGTCGAAATTGGTATAGGCCACGTTGATCTCCCTCCGGCCATGGGGCCTTTTGTCGTCAGGCCACGTCGAATTGGATGTTCTTCAGGTCGGCGGAAGGAAGACGCTCACGCACCCGCAGGATTTCAATGCCAACGACACGGTTCGACGCATCAAAATCCAGGACGACGCCGGGCGTCACCTCCTCCGACTCTTCCACGGCTGCCTCATCCAGGCGGATGTAGAGCGCGTCGGCGTACTGATCGAACCGTACCCTCATGGCTGAACCCTCCTTGGGCCGCGACGGCGCGTGCGGTCCAGGAAGACCGTCACGACGCGATGGGAGGCAGGATTGTACACGACACGCAGTACACGGCCACCGCGTTCCGGGACGGTCCCGAAAAACAGTCGGATGGACGGATCGGATGGGTCGGGCTCCGTCCAGTCGGGGGCGCTGAACACCCGAAGGACCCAGTCCCACGCGATCCCCCGCTCTTCCATCGCCTCACGGGCATGGGCGGTGGCTTCGGGTGGGACCGGCATTCCCAAACCCTACAGCATCAGCGTGATCGGATCCTCGATCAGGCCCTTCAGGATCTTCAGGTACTGGGCGGCCACGGCCCCGTCGACGGAGCGGTGGTCGACGGTCAGGGTCAGGGTCATGACCGTGGCGATGGCGAGCGCGTCACCCTTCACCACCGGCCGCTTCTCCCCCGCCCCGACCGACAGGATGCAGCTCTGCGGCGGGTTGATGATGGAGGTGAAGCCCTTGATCCCGAACATGCCCAGGTTGGAGACGCTGAAGGTCCCGCCCTGGTATTCCTCCGGCTTCAGCTTGCCGTCGCGGGCCTTGGCGGCCAGGGCCTTCACCTCCGCCGAGATGGCGGACAGGCCCTTCTGGTCGGCATTGCGCACGATCGGGGTGATCAGCCCGCCATCGGTGGAGACGGCGACGGAGACATCCACCGCCTCATACTGGAGGATACCGTCTTCATGCCAGGAGACATTGGCGGCCGGGAACTTGCGCAGCGCCACCGCCACGGCCTTCACGACGAAGTCGTTGACGGAGATCTTCTCCCCCGACCGGTCATTCAGCTCCGTCCGCAGTGCCAGCAGCCGGTCGATCTCGCAATCCACCGTCAGGCCGAAATGGGGGATGGTCTGCCACGCCTCCGTCAGGCGCTTGGCGATGGTCTTGCGCATGCCGGAATTGGGCAGGACCTTGTACTTCATGCCCAGCTTGTCGGCCATGTCCTTGGCATCGATGCCGCGCGGGGCCGCGGCCGGTGCGGGCGCCGCCTTCGGGGCAGCGGCCGGTGCCGGAGCGGCAGTCGGGGCGGCAGCAGCGACGGGGGCGGCGGCAGGGGCCGGGGCCGGCTTCGCAGCGGGACCCTTGGCCAGGGCCGCCTCCACATCCGCCTTCACGATGCGTCCATGGGGGCCGCTGCCCTGTACGGAGCCGAGGTCCAGCCCGGCCTGGGCAGCCATGCGCCGGGCCAGCGGGCTGGCGAAGACCCGGTCGCCCGGGGAGGCCGCAACGGATTGGGCCGCAGCGGCCTGGGCGGATGCGGCCGGGCTCACCGCCTTGTCGGCGGGGCCGCCGCTGCCATAGGACGGGATGCCGGCCGGGGCCGGATCGGCCTTCGGCGCAGCCGTTTCCGACTTTGCCGGGGCGGCATCGGCCTTGGCCGGGCCGGCGGACAGGGCGGATGCATCCTCCCCTTCCTCCAGCAGCAGGGCGATGGGGGTGTTCACCGCCACGCCTTCCGCCCCTTCGGCGACCAGGATGCGGGCCAGCGTGCCCTCATCGACCGCTTCCACCTCCATGGTGGCTTTGTCGGTCTCGATCTCCGCCAGCACCTCGCCGGATTTGACGGAGTCGCCCTCCTTCTTCAGCCACCGTGCCAGCTTGCCCTCCGTCATGGTGGGGGACAGGGCCGGCATCAGGATCTCGATCGGCATTCCCGTTCTCCTTTTCCGGTCCGCGGGCTCAGCGGCGGTAGGTGACGGCCTTCACGGCCTGGACGATGTCATCCGGCTGGGGAAGGGCAAGCTTCTCCAGATTGGCGGCATAGGGCAGCGGCACGTCCTTGGCGGTGACGCGGGCGACCGGGGCGTCCAGATGGTCGAAGGCCTGCTCCATCATCAGGGCGGCAAGCTCCGACCCGATGCCGGCGAAGGCCCAGCCTTCCTCCACGCTGACCAGACGGTTGGTCTTCTTCACCGACGCCACCACCGTCTCCACATCCAGCGGGCGGATGGTGCGCAGGTCGATGACCTCCGCACTGATCCCATCCTGCGCCAGGCGCTCGGCCGCGGCCAGGGCATGGGCAACCATCAGGGAATAGGCGGTGATGGTCACATCCGTACCGGCGCGAACCACCTTGGCCCGGCCGATGGGGACGATAAAGTCCTGGTCCGTCGGCACCGGGAAGGAATGGCCGTACAGGATCTCATTCTCCAGGAAGACGACCGGGTTCGGATCGCGGATCGCCGCCTTCATCAGGCCCTTGGCATCGGCGGCGGAATAGGGTGCGACCACCTTCAGGCCCGGGATGTGCCCGTACCAGGAGGCGTAGTCCTGGCTGTGCTGGGCGCCCACGCGGGCCGCCGCCCCGTTGGGACCGCGGAAGACGATGGGGCAGCCCATCTGTCCGCCGGACATGTACAGGGTCTTGGCGGCGGAATTGATGATGTGGTCGATGGCCTGCATGGCGAAGTTCATGGTCATGAACTCCACGATCGGGCGCAGACCGCCGAAAGCGGCACCCACACCCAGACCGGCGAAACCGTGTTCCGTGATCGGCGTATCGATCACACGGCCCGGCCCGAATTCCTGCAGCAGATTCTGGGAGACCTTGTAGGCGCCCTGATACTCCCCGACCTCCTCACCCATCAGGAAGACGGTGGGATCGCGGCGCATCTCCTCCGCCATGGCGTCGCGCAGGGCCTCACGGACCGTCTGCGTCTGCACATTGGCGAAGTACTTGTCCTCATCCGACGCCGGCGGGGCGGCGGACACGCCCTTGACGGATGCGCCGGCGGGCGGGCTGTCGGGAAGGGTGGACGGGGCCGGGGCATCCCCGCGCGGCGCCTGCACGGCGGCCGTCTTGGGCGCGCTCTCCTCTGTCATGGCCACGCTGTCGGTCGGCCCTTCATCCTCACCGATCAGGGTGGCGATGGGGGTGTTCACGGCCACCCCTTCCGTCCCTTCCGGAACCAGGATCTTGTCGAGGGTGCCCTCGTCCACGGCCTCCACTTCCATGGTGGCCTTGTCGGTCTCGATCTCGGCGAGGATCTCGCCGGAGCGGACCGTGTCCCCTTCCTTCTTCAGCCATTTGGCCAGCTTGCCCTCCGTCATGGTGGGCGACAGGGCCGGCATCAGGACCTGTACGGGCATCGTCGGTTCCTCCGGATGTCGGGCTCAGGCGTCCACCAGCACATCCGTCCACAGTTCGGACGGATCGGGCTCGGGGCTCTGGGTGGCGAATTCCGCCGCTTCGGTGACGATCTGCTTCACCTCGCGGTCGATCTGCTTCAGGGCTTCCTCATCGGTGATGCCCTTTTCCAGCAGCAGCTTCTTCAGATTGTCGATCGGATCGCTTTCCGACCGCATCTTGTTGACCTCCTCCTTCGTCCGGTACTTGGCCGGGTCGGACATGGAGTGGCCGCGGTAGCGGTAGGTCTTCATCTCCAGCACCATCGGGCCGTTGCCGGAGCGGATGAACTCCACCGCCTCATCGGCGGCGGCCTTCACATCCAGAACGTCCATGCCGTTGACGGCCTTGCCGGGGATGCCGTAGGCGCTGCCGCGCATGAACAGCTCACCGGCCGAAGCGCGCTGCTGGGACGTGCCCATCGCGTACTTGTTGTTCTCGACCACATAGAGCACCGGCAGCTTCCACAGGGCCGCCATGTTGAAGCTCTCGTACACCTGACCCTGGTTCACGGCGCCGTCGCCCATGTAGCAGACGTTGATGCCGTTATCCTTGCTGTACTTGTGCGCGAAGGCGAGCCCGGAACCAATCGGCACCTGGGCGCCGACGATGCCGTGGCCGCCGTAGAATTTCTTCTCACGGCTGAACATGTGCATCGAGCCGCCCTTGCCCTTCGAATAGCCGCCGCGGCGCCCGGTCAGCTCTGCCATCACACCCTTCGCGTCCATCTGGCAGGCCAGCATGTGGCCGTGGTCGCGGTAGCTGGTAATGATGCTGTCAGTGGGGTTCAGCGCCGCCTGGATGCCGACTACAACGGCTTCCTGGCCGATGTAGAGATGGCAGAAGCCCCCGATCAGGCCCATGCCGTACATCTGGCCCGCCTTCTCCTCGAAGCGGCGGATCAGGAGCATCTCCCGGTAATAGCGGATGAGTTCCTCGGAACTCGGCAGGGTGGGCGCGGGAGCCGCAGGCTTGCTGCTGCGGCGGCGGGACGTGGCCACTAGCTCCTCCCTCATGGCAAGGTGAAGACGGACGCTGACAAAGCGTCGCAACACGAGGGGCAGTGGTACCGACCACTCACGGTCAATGCAAGCTGTGTGCGCTGCAATATGCTGTTTTGAAACGTATTTTTCGGATTAACCTAAAACTGGTTAACCGGAACGATTTCAGCAGCTTAACCTCTGTTCCGGGCCGCTGCCCTGCGCTTACTGCGGGGCAGGTCGTCCGGGAAGGAGGATCACCAGATCGTCCGGGTGCACATGGTTCAGCTGGATGCGCGCCCGCTCCTCCAGCATGTCGGGGTCCAGGCTGTCCGGGCGCAGCAGGCGGGTGCGCTGCTCCAGCTCCCCCCGCTCGGCGCGAACCTGGGTCAACACCCGCTCCGCCTCCGCCACCTCCTGCTGCAACTGGTTCCAGGCGACGATGCCCCGGTCCCCATGCACGGTATGGTAGGCGAAATAGGCAATCACCGACACACCCAGCACCGGCCCCACGATCTGGCCGAGCAGGCGATTGATTCCATTGGTGAATGAGCGGGTCGCAATCATGGGGGCATGAAATCACGGGGGATTCCGGCCGTCAAATGGAAAACGTATCCAACGCGGAATGATCACCGGATCGTGACGTTCGGGCATGGAAAAGGGGGCGACCCGGCGAGTCGCCCCCTTCCCTGTCATCATCCGGCCCTCAATCGGGCCGTGTCGTTGGATCAGAGACGCTTCAGCGCGCGCCGTCCGGGGTAAACGGCCGCCGTTCCCAGCGCCTCCTCGATGCGAATCAGCTGGTTGTACTTGGCGATCCGGTCGGAGCGGGAGAGGGAGCCGGTCTTGATCTGACCGCAATTGGTGGCCACCGCCAGGTCGGCGATGGTGGAATCCTCCGTCTCCCCCGACCGGTGGGACATGACGGCGGTATAGCCGTTGGACTGGGCGATGCGCACCGCCTCCAGCGTCTCCGTCAGGCTGCCGATCTGGTTCACCTTCACCAGGATGGAATTGGCCACACCCTTGGCGATCCCGTCCGACAGGCGGGCCGGGTTGGTGACGAACAGGTCGTCACCAACCAGCTGGCAGCGGCTGCCGATGGCGTCCGTCAGGGCCTTCCAGCCCTCCCAATCATCCTCCGCCATGCCGTCCTCGATGGAGACGATGGGATAGCGGCCGATCAGATCCTCCCAGTAGCGGACCATCGCCTGGGGATCCAGGGACTTGCCCTCCCCCTCCAGCTCGTACTTGCCGTTCTTGAAGAACTCGGTGGAGGCGGCGTCGAGGGCCAGCAGCACATCCTCCCCCGGGCGGTAACCGGCCGCCTCGACCGCCTGCATGATGAAGCTCAGGGCCTCGTCGGTGGAGCGCAGGTTGGGGGCGAAGCCGCCCTCATCCCCCACCGCCGTGTTGTGGCCGGCATCCTTCAGCTTCTTCTTCAGGGCGTGGAAGATCTCCGCCCCTGTGCGGATGGCATCGGTGCAGGTGGGGGCACCCACCGGCATGACCATGAATTCCTGGATGTCGATAGGGTTGTCCGCATGGGCGCCGCCGTTGATGATGTTCATCATCGGTACGGGCAGGATGCGGGCATTCGCCCCGCCGACATAGCGGTAGAGCGGCAGTTCCAGCTCCTCCGCCGTGGCCTTTGCCACCGCCAGGCTCACGCCCAGGATTGCGTTGGCGCCCAGGCGGGCCTTGTTGGGGGTGCCGTCCAGTTCGATCATCGCTTGGTCGATGGCGACCTGGTCGGTGGAATCCAGGCCGGCTATGGTCTCGAAGATTTCCCCGTTCACGCTCTCCACGGCCTTCAGCACACCCTTGCCCAGGTAGCGGGACTTGTCGCCGTCGCGCAGTTCCACCGCCTCATGGGCGCCGGTGGAGGCACCGGACGGGACGGCCGCACGGCCAAGGGCACCGGATTCCAGCCGGACCTCCACCTCCACGGTGGGGTTGCCGCGGCTGTCGAGGATTTCGCGGGCGGTGATGTCGATGATGGCGGACATGGTCGGCGCTCCTTGATGATGGCCGGGTTGGCTGTTGGGGAATAGCTACCGGGCACAGACCCTGCAAGCGCAAGCTCGGGTCTGTGCGTTCATGGCTGGTCCGCCGCTCTGGCCGTACCCCCTCCTACCCGAACGCCGATCTGGGATGGAATGGTCCGCCGCGCCCCCTGCACGCCGCCATAGAAATTCGACAACCTCACCATGTCCGCATGAACGTCGGAGGTTGTTTCAAACGGGGGACCGAAACGGACCGCCCGGGCCGCATAGTCGATGGCGATCGGCAGCACCGGTACCCCGGCCTGACGTGCGATCTGCCAGAAGCCGGACTTCCAGGTGTCACCGCCGCTGCTGCGGGTACCTTCCGGCGCAATGCCGATCCAAAGCCGATCGGCAGCACCGAAAGCCTGAACAGTCTCCCCGACAACGCCATGGGCCGCCGACCTGTTGATAGCAATCAAGCCGCACCAGCGCATGAACCCACCCATGGGCCACCGGAAAAGGGTGTGCTTGCCCATGATGTTGAGATTGAGGCCAAGCGAGAACATTGTCGCCATGGCGACAACAAAGTCGTAATTGGACGTGTGCGGCGCACCGATAACCACCATCTTTGGCAGATCCGGAACCGGCCCCTCCACCCGCCAGCCGATCAGACGCATGAGCGCGCGTCCGAATGCGCGTGAGATGGGGCCGCCGCGTGCGGGAACGCTGGGTCCCAATCCAGTCAATGACAAGCCAGCCTCCTTGGACTACTGAACGTCCGCGACGGTCTTTCAAGAGGGGAGCCGACGCGCAATCACATACCGCCCCAACGCATGGGGGTTGGACGACAGGTTGCCATAGCCGTCAACCCGGATGGTGTTCGGCAGGGGGGGGGGGGCGAGCACAATTAAAGGTTGCGACTTGATCGGGCGCGCCGACCCCTTCAAACGATGCACGAAAGCCGGATACCGAGGATGGGCATGATGATGACGCCTCAACAAGGCCCAAGACATGGTCGGGGACGGGACCCGACACCATCAAATCCTCACCGGATCCGTCTTCGCAAGCCGGTCTATGGCCAGTAGGGTTTCAAGCAGCTTCGTCATCGCGCCGAGCGGGACCATGTTGGGACCGTCGCTGGGTGCGGCATCGGGGTCCTGATGAGTTTCGATGAACAGGCCTGCCACCCCGATCGCTACGGCCGCCCGGGCCAGGACTGGTACGAACTCCCGCTGGCCACCGCTGCTGGTGCCCTGCCCGCCCGGCTGCTGCACGCTGTGGGTGGCGTCGAAGATGACAGGATATCCCGTCTGCGCCATGATCGGCAGGGCGCG
>JBJOKR010000016.1:0-42838 GCA_046045995.1 Pseudomonadota bacterium
TGGAATATTGATCAAACACCAAGGTCACCAATGGCTTCGCTGCCAAGCGCCGCAGGCATCACGTCCCATTGCGCTTCGCGCGGCAACCCAACCCGATACCCTCCGCCACCCCCGTGAAACCCCGTGGACCCCGTGTCCCCGTGGTGAGGGGATCGATCGGCCCGGGACAGGTCCCTGCCCGCGGCAGCACCGCCCCCACCCTGGGGCCCCTTGGTGATCCTGGTGACCTTGGTGTCCAAACCCGTTCCCGGCGCGGGGTCGCGGTGTCGGGCCGCGCTTGCGCTTGCCCGACCTGCAAGCCCTCCCACCCCGGTCCATCACCGTTCGGTCAGAACCTCCTCCCGCGGGCGGCGGGCGGCGGGGGGGATGGGGGCGGCGTAGCCGATTCGGAACATCATCTGCGGGATGCCGTCGCCGGGTAGCAGCCCGCGCAGCTGCGGGCGCAGGGCCGGCACCTCGATCGGTTCGTTCAGGAAGGCGGCGGACAGGTCGCGATCGGTCAGGGTCAGCAGTACCCGCGACAGGGCCCGCCCGGCGATGATCCAATCCTCCGGCGTGTCATCGCGGGTGGTCAGCACGCCCAGGGCCGGGCCGGCGGCGGTGAGTTTCAGGTCCTTCGCCCCCACCCGGGCGCCCATGTCCACCAGCCGGATGGCCGCGGCACCGGCGACCGACAGCATGTCCGGCATGCCGAAGGCCGCCCCGGACAGACCATCATGCCCCGGCCCGTGGTGGGAGCGGACCCAGCGGGCCAGTTCCCGGCGGAAGGCCGGGTCCTGGAACTGCTGCCGGTCGCCTTCCGCCACCAGGGCGGCGATGGCGTCCAGCTCCCGCGGGTGGGTCAGCACATGCAGCCGCGCGCCCTCCTGCTCCGCCGCGGCGGTGCAGGCGATCAGGTCGCAGCCCGCGGGCGGGCGGCTGTCATAGCTGCGGCGGTTGGTGCGGCGGCGGGGGATGGCGGCGCACAGGCGTTCGGAATCCAGGTCGGCGCCGATGGGCACATCGGCCATGGTCACCCGGGCCAGCAGATCCGGGTCCGCCGCATCCGGCAAAGGCGTGATCCGGTGGGCGATGCCGAAGCGGCTGAGCGCCACATCCAGATGGCCCAGCGCCGCCCCGCAGGAGATGGTGAGCGCCCGATCCTCCGGGTCCACCACCGGCAGGGCGCGGGTGCGATCAGCCCGCAACTCCAGCCCCCGCGCCGTCAGGATGAAGCGCCAGGGCTGGGTGTTGTGCCCGCTGGGTGCGAGCACGGCATAGCGCAGGGCGAAGCGCGCCCGGTCGCGCAGGCACCCGCCGGACGGGAAATCCGCCGCATCGATGGTCCAAGGGTCGCGTGCAGGATCGCGCAAGGGGTCCAGTAGGCTCATGGCCGGTCCTCCCGTCTGGTCCGGCGCAGGGTAGCGCTACCGCGGCCCCGCGCCTTGAGATGGCTCAAGTATCCTGTCCGACGCCGTCGGATGCCGTCCGCCCCCCTTTCCCTTCCCCTGGCCGCGATCCCGTGCCACCTTGGCGCCAGGGCGACGGCAATGGAGATCGCGCGTGGCACAGGGGAACGGCGGCGGGAGCGGCGCGATGCACGGCCCCGGGGCGGGTGCGCTGGCCGGGCGGCGGCGTGGGATCGTCGGCTGGTGCCTGTATGACTGGGCCATGTCGGCCTTCAACACGGTCATCGGCACCTTCGTCTTCAGCCGCTATTTCACCGAAGCCGTGGCCGCGGACCCGAACACGGGCACCCAGCAATGGGGCCTGGCCCTGGGCATCAGCGGCATCCTGGTGGCGATCCTGTCCCCCATCCTGGGCGCGATCGGTGATCAGGGCGGACGGGTGAAACCCTGGCTGGGCACCCTTACGGCCATCTGCGTGGCGGCAACGGCGGTGTTGTTCTTCGTGAAGCCGGAGGCACAGTTCGTCATGCTGGCTTTGCTGGCCATGGCCGTGGCCGCAACGGCGTTCGAGCTGTCCTATGTGTTCTACAACGCCCTTCTGCCCACGGCGGCCCCGGCAAGCCATACGGGCCGGGTTTCCGGCTGGGGCTGGGGCGTGGGGTATTTCGGCGGCCTGGGCTCCCTCATCGTCTGCCTGCTGCTGCTGGTGCAGACGGAGACACCGTTCTTCGGCCTTCTGGGGAAGGAGGAGGCGGAGAATATCCGCGCCACCGCCCTTCTTGTCGCCATCTGGTACGCGGTCTTCGCCATCCCGCTGTTCCTGCTGACACCCGACCGGCCGTCCACGGCCAAGCCCCTGGGCGCGGTGGTGCGGGATGGGCTGGCCACCCTGGGCCAAACCCTTCGGGCCGCCCGGCGCCAGGGCAACATCGTGCGCTATCTGATCGCCAGCGCCCTGTGGCGGGACGGGATCAGCACCATCACCGCCTTTGGCGGGATCATGACCGGTGCCCTGTTCGGGATGGAGACGGCGCAGATCATCCTGTTCGCCATCCTGCTGAACGTTTCCGCCGGGGCGGGGGCCATCGGCTTCGCCTGGGTGGATGACCGGTTCGGGGCGAAGCCGACGCTTGTCGTCTCCATCATTGGGCCGATCGTCTCCGGCGTGTCGATCCTGCTGATCGGGACACCCGGCTGGGACTGGGCACCGACCCTGTCCCTGCCGCTGGCCGACTGGACGCAGGAGCAGCAATGGCTGCTGGTCTTCGGCCTGATCCTCGGGATCTTCTTCGGCCCGGCCCAGGCGGCGGCCCGCACCATGATGGTCCGGGTCAGCCCGGCGGGGATGGAGGCGGAGATGTTCGGCCTGTACAATCTGGCCGGCCGGGCGGTGGGCATCATCGGCCCCTTCGCCTATGGTGCCGCCACCGTTTACTGGGAAACGCAACGGGCGGGCATGGGCACGGTCCTGGTCCTGTTCGTGCTGGGCCTGGTCCTGCTGCTCAGCGTGCGGGAGGAGCGCGCCGCCTGACCGGGGCCCGGGAAGGGGCGGGCGTCGGCAGGGTTACGCTCTGCCAGGCCCCGGGCTCCAGCCCCTCCAACGTCCAGTCGCCGACGGACCAGCGCACCAGCCGCAAGGTGGGGAACCCCACCGCGGCCGTCATCCGCCGCACCTGCCGGTTGCGCCCTTCGCGCAGGGTCAGGCGGATCCAGCTTGTCGGGATGGCGCGGCGGAAGCGGACCGGCGGGTCCCGGGGCCATAGCCCCTCCGGCTCCGCCATCGCCTCGGCACCTGCGGGCAGGGTGGGGCCGTCGTTCAGGGTGACGCCGCGGCGCAGCGCCTCCAGCGCCGCGGCGTCCGGTACACCTTCCACCTGCACCCAATAGGTCTTGGGCAGCTTGTGGCGCGGATCGGCGATGCGGGTGGTCAACGCCCCGTCATCGGTCAGCACCACCAGCCCCTCACTGTCCCGGTCCAACCGCCCGGCCGGATAGACCCCCGGCACCGGCACCAGATCCTTCAACGTGCGCCGCCCCTCCCCGTCCGTGAACTGGCAGAGCACGTCATAGGGCTTGTTCAGCAGGATCAGGCGGGGCATGGGCTTGGAGCACCCCTTCAAAACGCCGTGCCGTAGACCTTGTCCAGGTCCGCGTCGCCGAAGCTGAAGGCGGTGTTGCAGAACTCGCACGTCACGACGACCTTGCCGTCGATGCGCAGGTCGTCCAGCTCTGCCCGGTCCAGGGAGCGCAGCACCGTCGCCACCCGGTCGGCGGAGCACCGGCAACCGAAGCGCAGGGCCTGGCGGGCGAAGACCCGCGGCTGCTCCTCATGGAACAGGCGGTAGATAAGGCCGTTGACCGGCAGGCCAGGGTCCAGCAGCTCCGCGTCCGTCACCGACTGCAGCAGGTGCATGGCCCGGTTCCAGTCCTCCTCCCCGTTGGCGGATCGGTGTTCCGGGGCGGTGCCCGCATCGTCCGGCGGCAGGGATTGCAGCATCACCGCCCCGCCGACCCAGCGCCCGTCCGCATCCCGGCCCACCGCGGCCTTCACCCCGGTTGCAAGCTGCTCGGACTGGCGGAAGTAATGGCGGATGGCATCCGTCAGGCTGGCCCCGCGCAGCTCCACGATGCCCTGGTAGCGCTCCGTATGCTCCCCCTGGTCGACGGTGAAGGCGATGTAGCCGCTGCCCAGCAGGCTGCCCATATCGGGCTGGAACCCCTTGTGGGACGCCTGCTCCGCCAACCTGTCGGCATTGAAGCTGGCATAGCCGCGCAGGTCGCCGACGCTGGTCGCGTCCGCCACCGTGTAGGTGACGGGACCATCGCCCTTGGTCTGCAGGGTGAAGATGCCTTCGTACTTCAGGGCCGCCGACAAGGTGGCGGCCAGAACGATCGTTTCCGCCAGCAGGTGCTGGACCGGTTCGGGATAGGCGTGGCGGGTCAGGATCTCATCCAGGGCCGGACCCAGGCGGACCAGCCGGCCCCGCAGGGACGACACGTCCAGCTGGAACGGCTGGACCACGTCCAGGTCGGCGGTGACGGTATCGGTATCGCGGCGGGGGCTGCCCACCGCTCCGGGTCGGTCGGTCATGGGGAAAGACACCAGGTCAGAATGCCCTTCTGGGCGTGCATGCGGTTCTCCGCCTCGTCCCAGACCACGCTCTGCGGTCCGTCGATGACTCCGGCGGTCACCTCCTCCTCCCGATGGGCGGGGAGGCAGTGCATGAATATGGCATCGGATTTCGCCAAGGCCATCAACGCCTCGTTGACCTGATAGGGACGCAGCAATGCCTGGCGGCGCAGCCCATCCTTGTTGTGCATGCTGACCCAGGTATCGGTCACCACCGCATCCGCGCCGGAAGCCGCTTCCTGCGGGTTGCGGGTGACATGGACCCGGGCACCACTGCCGGCGATCCAGTCCATCACCGCATTGGAGGGGGCCAGCTCCGCCGGGGCGGCGATGCGCAGTTCGAAATCGAACAGTGCCGCCGCATGGATCCAGCTCTGGCAGACATTGTTGGCATCGCCGGACCAGCAGATGACCTTGCCGGCGATTGGGCCCTTGCGCTCCTCGAAGGTCAGGATGTCGGCCATGATCTGGCAAGGGTGGCTGACATCGGTCAGGCCGTTGATGACGGGCACCGTCGCCGCTTCCGCCAGTTCATGCAGCTTCGATTCGTCGTTGGTTCGCATCATGATGACATCGACATAGCGGGACAGGACCCGGCCCGTATCGGCCACGGTCTCCCCATGGCCGATCTGGATCTCCGTCCCGGTCAGGACGATCGTGTCCCCGCCCAGCTGGCGCATCCCCACCTCGAAGCTGACACGGGTGCGGGTGCTGGGCTTTTCAAAGATCAGCGCCAGGGTCTTACCGGCCAGGGGGCGGGGGCTGTCCGTCCCCGCCTTCAGCGCCGCCTTCATGGCGGCGGCCTGGTCCAGGATGGCGCGCAAGCTGGCCCGGTCGTGCTGGTGGATATCCAGGAAATGCCGCACACCGGCCATGGCCGGAACCGTCGAACCCAAGGTCATGCCGTTACTTCCTTTGCCATCCGGCTTTCCGCCATCTGGCGGCAGGACCGGTCGATGATGTCGCACGCCTCCTCCACCTCCGCTTCCCCGATGATCAGGGGCGGCAGGATGCGCACGGTGTTGTCCGCGGCGTTCACGGTCAGCAGGCCGTTTTCCCGCAGCACCGTCACCAGATCGGCGCTGGTCACATCCGGGCGGCATTTCAGGCCCAGCATCAGGCCCTTGCCGCGGGCCAGTTCCAGCACATCGCCATGGCGGGCGACCAGATCGTCCAGCCGGCCCTTCAGCAATGCCCCGATGCGGTTGACATGGTCCAGGAATCCCGGCTCCTCCACCACGTCCAGCACGGCGGCACCCACGGCCATGGCCAGGGGATTGCCGCCGAAGGTGGACCCGTGGGTGCCCGCGGTCATGCCGACGGCCGCCTTCTCCGTCGCCAGGCAGGCGCCGACGGGGAAGCCGCCGCCGATGCCCTTGGCGATGGGCATGACATCGGGGGTCACGCCTTCCCATTCATGGGCGAACAGCTTGCCGGTGCGGGCCACGCCGGACTGGATCTCATCGAAGACCAGCAGAAGGCCGTATTCATCCGCCACCTCCCGCAGGGCGCGCAGATAGCCCTCCGTCGGCGGGCGGATGCCGCCCTCGCCCAGGATGGGTTCCACTATGATGGCCCCCGTCTCCGGCGTGATGGCAGCGCGCAGTTCGTTCAGGTTGTCGAAGGCCACCTGGTCGAAGGCATCCAGCAGGGGGCCGAATCCCTTCACCATCTTCTCCGACTTGGCGGCGGCGATGGCGGTGGTGCTGCGCCCGTGGAACGCGCCGGAGGCGACGATGAAGCGGGTCTTCTGCGGATTCCCGGTCTCATAATGGTACTTGCGCACCACCTTGACCGCGCATTCCCACGCCTCCACCCCGGAATTGGTGAAGAAGACGGTGTCGGCGAAGGTCTTCCGCGTCAGCCGGGTGGCCAGCTCCTCCTGCCCGGCGACGCGGAACAGGTTGCTGGTGTGCCACAGCTTCTGCGCCTGCTCATGCAGCTTCGCCACCAGATACGGGTGGGCGTGGCCCAGCAGGTTCACCGCGATGCCGCTGGTGAAATCCAGGAATCGTCGTCCCTCCCGCGTCCAGATCCAGGCGCCTTCGCCCCGCTCGAACACCAGGTCGATACGGGCATAGGTGGGCATCACGACAGGGATCACGGGGAAGATCCTCCGGAACGGGGGTGGAAGACGGACGGGACCGGGCCGGCTGTCATCGAAGGTTCATCGAAACGGCCCGCCCGGCAGCGCAGTAACTCCGCTGGCTGCTTCGGAAAGGTGGGATTAATCGGGCAGGGCCACCCCCCTGTCAACGGCGCGAGCCGTGCGGCTTCCGCATTGGTGGGGCGAGAGTGTTGCGGAATTACCCCGTTCAGCTTATTAAGTGCGGGGCTCCGGGGCCGGTCCATTGCGGGGGCGGGCCGTCCCGGATACGGTCATTGCGTCGTCGTAACGGATGCCGTTGCAACCGATACGACGACAATCGGTGACCGGGCCCGTCTCCCGGCATGACGGCAAGGGCCCGGTCCCGGGTGTCTGCCAATCGAAGTGCCAACCGGCGGACCGGCCCGCCGCAGCGGAGTGCGTGTGACGATGCCCAACGATATCCTGGACCCGCGCAACTTCCCCCGACCCACCCTGAACGGCATGCGCCCGGTGGAGACGGTGGCCGATACGGCCGACACCGGCGGGGTGACCACCATCTCCGCGGAGGCCCGGATCGAAGGGGCGAAGATCTCCCACTGCCACACCCTGCACGTGGCCGGCCGTCTGGTCGATGTCACCTTGATCGATGTGAAGGTGCTGGAAGTGGCGGAGGGCGGCCATTTCGAGGGCAATGCCAAGGTCGAATCGATGCGGATCGCCGGCAAGGCCAACGGCACGCTGGAGATCACGGGCATGCTGTCGGTCGCGGAAACCGGCCGCGTGGAAGGCACCATCCGCTACGGCCGCATCTCCATCGCCGACGGCGGCAGCGTCACCGGCACCCTCCAGACCGGCCCGGTGCAGTAACCACCGCCGGCGCGTAAAACCCCCTCTCCCCCTGAGGGAGAGGGAGGGACCCGCGGCGGAGCCGTGGGAGGGTGAGGGGTCCGGCAGCACCGGTCCCTGCCCATCGTCGGGAAACGCAGCTCCTGGAGTACCCCTCACCCTCCCATTGCTTGCGCAATGGGCCCCTCCCTCTCCCTCAAGGGGAGAGGGGATCGGTGCCCTCACCGGGTAAAGTGCCACCGGCGCAGCGAGAGCCCGCTCTGCCTCTGGGAGAGGGGGTGCGACCGCGCCCCGCCACCCCCGTGCCCCCATTGCGCCCGTGGCGGGAACCGCGCACACTCGCGCGCAATTCGGGGTCCGGCGACCCTGTCGGGTGGGCGATGGATGCCTGCGGGTGCCTGCGGATGGAGAGTTGTGCATGGGGGATCTGGCGCTGGCCGGGGCATTGGCCGTCATCATGGTATCCATGGGGCTGGCGCTGACAGTGGATGATTTCGCCCGGGTGGTGAAGGCGCCGAAGGCGTTCCTGGTGGGCACCACCAGCCAGGTCCTGGCCCTGCCTGCCCTGGCCTTCCTGATCGCGTCGGTCCTGCCGCTGGACCCGGTGATGAAGGTGGGTCTGGTGGTGCTGGCAGCCTGCCCCGGCGGGGTGACCAGCAGCTTGCTGACCCATCTGGCCAAGGGGGATACGGCGCTGTCCATCTCCCTCACCTCCGTCATCTCGGTGTTCAGCTTCATCACCATCCCCCTGATCGTCAGCCTGGCCCTGGGCCATTACCTGGGGGCGGAGGCACCGCCCCTGCCGATCCTTGACACCCAGATCACCATCCTGGCCATCACGGTCGTGCCGCTGGCCATCGGCATGCTGGTGAACGCCAAGGTGCCCCGGGTCGCCAACCGGATCGAGCCGACGGCCCGGCGGCTGGCCACCCTGCTGTTCCTGCTGGTGGTGGCGGCGGCCTATTGGGCCGACCGGGACAAGATCGCGGAGCATGTGGCCGCGGTGGGGCCGGCGGTGTTGCTGCTGAACGTGGCGGCCATGGGCCTGGGCTACGGGGTGGCGGTGGCGGCCCGGCTGAACCGGGGCCAAGGCATCGCCATCAGCCTGGAATGCGGTCTTCAGAACGGCACGCTGGCGATCTTCATCTGCTCCGCCCTGCTGGGCAGTGTGACCATGGCAGTACCCGCCGCGCTGTACAGCCTGGCCATGTTCGCCACGGCGGGGCTGTTCATCCTGTTCCTGGCCCGCGGCGGGCGGTTCGGCGGGGCCTGACGCCCATGCACCCCCCCGAAAACCGCCGCCCCGTTACCCGCCCCAACGCCACCCGCCACCCCTATCTGGACCATCCGGGCCCCATCCCCTTCGCCCATCGCGGCGGCGGGCTGGAGGCGGCGGAGAACACCATGGCAGCCTTCGCCCATGCGGTGGGGCTGGGCTACCGCCATGTGGAGACGGACCTGCACGCCACGGCCGACGGGGTGCTGCTGGTCTTCCATGATGACACGATGGAGCGGCTGACCGGCCTGACCGGCCCGCCCGCGGCCCGGACCTGGGCCGATCTGCGCCAGGCGCGGGTGCATGGGCGGGAGCCGATCCCCCTGTTCAGCGATGTGCTGGATTCCTGGCCGGAGCTGCGCCTGAACCTGGACCCGAAGACGGACGGGGCGGCGGAAGCCCTGACCGCCCTGCTGCGCGACCGGCCGGCCCTGCTGGACCGGGTCTGTGTCGGCAGTTTTTCCGGCACCCGGCTGGCGCGGATGCGGGCGGCGCTGGGCCCGGGTCTCTGCACCTCCTGCGGGCCGGGGGGTGTGGCGGCCCTGGCGGCAAGGGGAATCGGCCTGCCCGCCCCCCGCCCCGCCGCCCGGGCGGCCCAGGTGCCGATGCGGCAATGGGGCATCCCGGTGGTGACCCCCGGCTTCCTGCGCGCGGCCCATGCCCTGGGCATGGCGGTGCATGTCTGGACCATCGACGACCGGGCGGTGATGGAACACCTGCTGGACCTGAAAGTGGACGGTATCATGACCGACCGGCCCAGCCTGATGCGCGAAGTCTTCCAGGAGCGGGGACTTTGGCAGGGGTAACGCTGTGGCTCTGATACCAGCGGTCAGGAATCCTGGCCGCTGGTACGGCGGCGACTGACGCCGCGCCGCGGGAGCGGCGAAGCCAAGGCCACGGAGTGGCCGCCCGGCGATTGAGGGCGCCGATGCCGTCTTTGATCGGTCACGATCAAAGACGGCTCTGCCTCAAGCCCGGGGATCGCCGAATTCGTCCCCGTCCGGGTTGGGATCGTGGCGCTTCACCTCCTCATGCACGGCGGCGTCATGGCCGGAGCGGTTGGAGAAGAAGACCAGGGCCATCAGCCCGCCGCCCACGATCACCGACCCGATCCCACCCAGCACCAGGGCCATGATGCCGTGGCCTGTCACCCCGCCCGCGCCGTCGGTGCTCAGGCCCGCCGCCTCATCCGCGGAGACCCAGACATTGACGGCCATCCAGACCGAGGCGCCGAGCAGCAGGACCAGCATCACGATGATGAACCAGGCGCCGGCGGACAGGCGGGGGCGGGGCATGGGCAGGCTTTCCAACGGGCGGTGAACCATTCGGGGCGCAGCCTAGGCCGCCCCCCGCCCCGCATCAACCGCGCGAAGGGCCGCAGGTCGCGGCCGGCCCGCGCGAAGGGCCGCAGGTCGCGGCCCGGCCCTGGCATTCCCAGGAATACCGGCATCCTTGCCCGGCCCCACCCCCGCCCCGAACTGGACAGGGCGGGGACGGGTCGCTAACGTCCCCGACCGATCCCTTTCCCCCATGCGCAGTCGCGTTGAACGGACGGTCCCATGAGCCAGAACACCCCGGGTGTGAAGAAAGTCGTGCTTGCCTATTCCGGCGGGTTGGACACCAGCGTGATCCTGAAATGGCTGCAGGAGACCTACCGATGCGAGGTGGTGACCTTCACTGCCGACCTGGGCCAGGGGGAGGAGCTGGAGCCCGCCCGCGCCAAGGCGCAGCTTCTGGGCATCAAGCCGGAGAACATCTTCATCGACGATCTGCGCGATGAATTCGTGCGCGACTTCGTTTTCCCCATGATGCGGGCCAATACCCTGTACGAGGGGACGTACCTGCTGGGCACCTCCATCGCCCGGCCGCTGATCGCCAAGCGCCAGATCGAGATCGCCAACAAGGTCGGCGCCGACGCGGTCGCCCATGGCGCCACCGGCAAGGGCAACGACCAGGTGCGGTTCGAGCTGGGCTATTACGCCCTGAAGCCGGATGTGAAGGTGATCGCACCTTGGCGCGAATGGGACCTGAACAGCCGCACTGCCCTGCTGGACTTCGCCGAGCGCCACCAGATCCCCATCGCCAAGGACAAGCGCGGGGAAGCCCCCTACAGCACCGACGCCAACCTGCTGCACATCAGCTATGAGGGCAAGGCGCTGGAGAACCCGTGGGAGGAGCCGGACGAGGACATGTTCACCCGGACCGTCGCCCCGGAAAAGGCGCCGGACACCCCGGAATACGTGGAGATCGAGTTCGTGAAGGGCGACGCCGTCGCCGTGGACGGGGAGGCTCTGGGCCCGGCGGCCCTGCTGACCCGCCTGAACGAGATCGCGGGGCGCCACGGCATCGGCCGGCTGGACCTGGTGGAAAACCGCTTCGTCGGCATGAAGTCCCGCGGGGTGTATGAGACGCCGGGCGGCACCCTGCTGTCCATCGCCCATCGCGGCATCGAGAGCATCACGCTCGACCGGGAGGCCATGCACCTGAAGGATGAGGTGATGCCCCGCTATGCCAAGCTGATCTACAACGGCTTCTGGTTCAGCCCGGAACGGGAGGCGATCCAGGCCCTGATCGACAGCACCCAGGGCAATGTGAACGGCACCGTCCGCCTCAAGCTGTTCAAGGGCTCCGCCCGCGTCGTCGGCCGCAAGAGCCCGAACAGCCTGTACCGCCTGGACTATGTCACCTTCGAGGCGGACAGCGTCTACAACCAGAAGGACGCGGAAGGCTTCATCAAACTGAACGCACTCCGCCTGCGCCTCGGCACCATCGCCAAGCAGAAGGGCTGAGGCTGGGGCTGGGGCTGGGGCTGGGGCTGGGGCTGGGGCCGCAAACCCCTCTCCCCCTGAGGGTGAGGGGTCCGGCAGCACCGGCCCCTGCCAATCGTCCGGAGGCACGGCCCCAGGAGTACCCCTCACCCTCCCATGCTGCGCATGGGCCCCTTCCTCTCCCTCAGGGGGAGAGGGGATCCGTGCTGCTACTTCAACCACTTACCCCGAGGTTTCCGGCATCGCCGGGCAGCGTCACCCCACCCGCCGGCGGGGTTGCAGCAGGTCCCAACGGTTGCCGTAGAGGTCCTGGAAGACGGCGACGGTGGCATAAGGCTCATACCGGGGCTCCTCAAGGAAGGTCACGCCGGCCGCCAGCATCCGGGCGTGGTCGCGGGCGAAATCGTCGGTTTCCAGGAACAGGAAGACCCGGCCACCGGTCTGGTCGCCGATCCGGGATTCCTGCCCCGGGTCCGACGCCTTCGCCAACAGCAGGGCCGCGCCCCTCCCGCCGGGCGGGGCGACGGTGACCCAGCGCTTGCCCCCGCCGAGGTCCGAATCGGACAGCAGGTCGAAGCCCATCACCTCCGTATAGAAGGCGATGGCATCGTCATAGTCGCGGACGACAAGGGCGACGGTGGCGATTCGGCGGGTCATGGGTATCCTTCCAAGGGCCGGGCCATCAAGGCAGGGTCGGCACCGCCCGGCCGCGGGCGGCGAGCGTGGTGACCACGCCGTTCAAGCGGGGCCAGTCGATGGGCTTGGTCACGTATTCGTCGAACAGGCGGGACAGCATGCGCCTGGCCCGTTCCTCCGGCATCACATCGGCGGTCAGGGCGATGATCGGCACCCGGGCGCACGGGCCATCCTGGGCGCGGATGGCGGCAGCGGCGGTGTCGCCGTCCATCTCCGGCATCTGCATGTCCATCAGGATCACGTCGTACCGGGCGGCCGCGGCGGCCGCCACCGCCTCCACCCCGTTATTGACGGCGGTGACGCTGTGGCCCATGCGCTGGAGCATGGTGACGATCAGCAGGCGGTTCACCTGGTTGTCCTCCGCCAGGAGAAGGCGGATGGTATTGCCGCCGGCCCCGTCCGCCGCCGCTTCGCCAGACCCGGCCGGGGCGGGCAGGGCCACGGGGGCTGCCAAGGCCACCCGCACCGTGAACCAGAAGGTGGAGCCGCGGCCCACCTCGCTCTCCACCCCGATGCTGCCGCCCATCATGCCGACCAGGCGCTTGCAGATGGCGAGGCCCAGGCCCGTGCCGCCGAACTTGCGGGTGGTGCTGGCATCGGCCTGGGTGAAGGCTTCGAACAGGATGGGGCGCAGGGCGGGGTCGATGCCGACACCGGTATCCGCCACCTCGAACCGCAGACGCAGGTAGCGCTTCTCCTCCGTCTCCGCCCCGGTGAGGCGCAGGGTGATATGGCCGCTGCGGGTGAACTTCACCGCATTGCCCACCAGGTTCATCAGCACCTGGCGCAGGCGGGTGGGATCGCCCGTCACATCCGGCACGGGGAAGGCGGGCGGCGGGCAGCGGAGTTCCACCCCCTTCTGGGCGGCGGTGGGGGCGAACAGGCGGATCGCATCCTCCATCAGCCCCGGCACCTTCAGGGGGATGTCCTCCAGGGTCAACTGCCCCGCCTCGATCTTGGAGAAGTCCAGGATGTCGTTCAGCACCACCAGCAGACTGTCTGCCGAGGAGCGCAGGGTGCCGAGATAGCGTTCCTGATCGGGGGAAAGCGGCGTCTGATGCAGCAGATCGATCATGCCGATCACCCCCGTCATGGGCGTGCGCAGCTCATGGCTCATCACCGCCAGGAAGCGGGATTTGGCCCGGCTGGCCGATTCGGCGGCATCGCGCGCGCCTTCCAGCGCCCGGGCCAGCTGGGTCATCTCCGCCGCCTGCACGGCCAGGCGGTCCCGCGCCTCCTCCAGCTCCAGCTCGCGCTGCTTGCGCTCGGTGATGTCCTGCACCGCCACCACGTATTTCAGCAGGCGCCCGTCGATGCCGGGCACCGGCCCGCCCACCTCCCGCACATGGCGGGCGGCCCCGTCGCGGCGCAGCACACGGTATTCCACCACATAGGACCGGCCCGACCGGGCCACCTCCACCGCGTGCAGTCGGTAGTAATCCCGGTCGTCGGGGTGGACGACGGACAGAAGTGCCGCCTCCCCCCCCAGGGGGCCGGGAAAGGCTTCCTCCGGCAGGCCGAACAGCCCCGTCAACTCGGGCGAGCAGAAGACGGTGCGCCCAACCTCCGGGTCCCAGACCCGGTAGCCCAGCCCGGCCAAGCCTGCGGTGTAGCGCAGCATCGCCTCCCGGTACCGCAGCTCCTCCTCCGCCCGTTTCTGGGCGTCGATATCGATGACGATGCCGGTGAACAGCACCATGCTGGGGCTGATCCGCAGGGGCCGGGCGACACCGCGCCACCAGCGCACCCGCCCGTCGGGGAACAGGAACCGCCCTTCGAAGGACCAGTCCCGATCCTCCCGCACGGCGGCATCCACCTCCGCCTGCCAGCGCTCCACATCGTCGGGGTGCAGGGGCAGGTTCATCCAGTCCCGCTCCAGCTCCTCCGGCGGGATGCCGTACATGTCCAGGGACCGGGGGCTGACATAGGTGTAGCCGCGGCGCCCGTCCGGCCCCTCCAGCCACTGGTAGACCATGCCGGGTACGGTCTGGACCAGGTCGCGGAAGCGCGATTCGGAGACGCGCAGCTCCGTCACGTCCACGCCCAGGCTGACGATGCCGCCCTCCGCCGTGGGGTATTCGGTCACCCGGATGATGCGGCCGCTCTGCAGCACCCGCTCGAAGGCGGGGCCGGGGTTGCGGTGGCGGCGGATGCGGTCGTCGATGAACTCCGCCTCCGTCACGCCGTCGGGCACCACCAGGGCGCCGACGGAAACGGCGTGGCGGACCATGGACTCGAACGTCACCCCGGGCCGCAGCACGGCCGCCGTCTCCGGATAATACTCCCGGAACCGGCTGTTGGTCAGGACGACCCGATCCTCCGCATCGTAGAGGATGAAGCCGTCGTTCAGCCGGCCGATGGCGTCCACCAGCCGCATTTCCGCACTGCGCGCGGCCGACAGGTCGCGGATGGTCAGCAGCACATGCCCCCCCAGGGGCCGCAGGGTCAGGCGCAGGGTCAGCCCCGCCGGCGTGGTCAGCACCGTCTCCCGCTCCGGTTCCCCCCCGGCCCCGGGCCAATCCAGCCCCGCCGGGCCGGTGACGGCGGACAGGGGCGTGCCCGGGCGCACACCCAGCAGCCGGTCCGCCGCCGGATTGGCCAGCACGGCCGTGAGGGCCCCGGTGTCGCCACCGGCGCCCCCCGCAACCTCCCCGGCGTCCCCGGTGGGCGCGAAGGCCACCATCCCATCCTCCGCCATGGTCACCAGGGCCTGGAGCAGGGCGGGATCGGGGGGCGGGGCGGTGAGGGGAGCAGGGACGAGGGCGGGGCCGCTGTCAGTCACGGCGGACGATCCGGTGGGGGGCGGGAGGTCAGTGTACACGGGCCGACCATGGATGGGGACGGGGCTATCCCTCTGCACCGCTGCCCCCAGGGCCACCCGCGCCGACTGGGCCACCCGCATCAGACTGGGTCGCACCAGACCGGGCCGCGGCAAGCCGGGCCGTCGTCAGCCGGTCGGCGATGGATTCGGCCCCTTCGCCGGGGACAAGGCGGACCAGGGGCGGGGCGGCGGGGGGAAGCGGGGCGGGCGGGTCGCCATCGGCCAGGATGGCGTCCAGATCGTCCAAGCCATCGGCCAGGATCTCCGCCGCATCGGTCCAGTCCAGCGCGCGGACGGGCTCCCACCCCTGGCGGTCCAGACCGGTTTCCAGGGCATCGCCCGCCACCCCGTCCACCACCAGCAGCACGGTCCCCCGCCGCCGCCGGCTGGAGGGGATGCGCTGGGCATGGGCCTGTGCCTCCCGCGCGGCGGTGGAAAGACGCTCGATCCAGGTGCGGTGCTGCCCCTCCGTCAGGTCCAGCCGCAGCAGGTCGGCATAACCCAGGACGGCGTTCAGGGCGTTCAGCAGGTCATGGCGCAGCCCGGGGGGCAGCAGCACGGGCGTGCCCGGCTGGGACTCGGGCTGGGATTCCGGCTTGGATTCCGGCTTGGATTCCGGGTCCGGTACCCCCGGCGGGGATGGTGTCGTCGGATCAGCGGGCAAGGCCCAACTCCACCGCCCGCATCGCCGCCTGGGTGCGGTTCTTCGCCCCCAGCTTTCGACACAGGCCGCGGACATGAAGCTTCACCGTCACCTCTTCCAGGTCCAGGGCGCGGGCGATTTCCTTGTTGGACAGGCCCTTGAACAGGTAATCCAGCACCTCCCGCTCCCGTCGGGTGAAACCGCCGGTTTCCGGTTCGGCGCTGTCGGTCGCCCCCTCCGGCACGAACCGCTCCCCCTCGATCATCCGGTGGATGGCGGCCACCAGATCGCCGGCGGGCAGGGTCTTGGGCAGGAAGCCGACGCAGCCCAGCGCCAGCGCCCCGCGCACATCGCCGGGCCCCGCCTCCCCGGACATCAGGGCCACCTTGCAGTCCGGATGGGCGGCGCGCAGACGGCCCAGGCCATCCAACCCGTTCATGCCCGGCATGCGCAGATCCAGCAGCAACAGCTCGACACGGTGCCCGGCCGCCCCTTCGCCCGCCAGGGCGGTCAAGGCTTCATCCACCGATCCCGCCCCAAGGACAACCGCCCCCGGCAAAACCCGCTCCAGATGGGAGGCAAGGGCATCGCGGACCAGATCGTGATCATCGGCGATCAACAGGCGCATGGCACCATAACCCGGAAATTTCTTCACGTCCGGTATATCATCCAAGGGTCCAAAGGGATAGGTGCATCCTCAACGCTGTCGCACAAGGCCTGCGGGGGGCGGGACCACGTCCCGGCCGCCCTACCCCAACCGCCGCCGCACCTCCGCCAGCAGCCCCACGCACCCGGCTGCCACCAGGTCCAGCACCCGGTCGAACTGGTCGGCATGGCCGTAATAGGGATCGGGCATGTCCAGGCCCTTGGCCGGGCCATCGGCGAAATCCAGGAACAGGTGCAGCCGGCCGGCCAGATCCGGGCTTCCCATCCGGGCCAGATGGGCCAAGTGCCCCCGGTCCATGGCCAGGATCAGGTCGAACCGGGCGAAATCCGCCGCCCCCACCTTGCGCGCCCGCAAGTCGCCCAGGTCCAGGCCGCGCCGGGCGGCATGGCGGATGGTGCGGGGATCGGGCGGTTCGCCGATGTGGTAGCCATGGGTCCCGGCGGAATCCACCCGGACACGGTCGGCCAGCCCCGCCGCCCGCACCCGGTCGCGGAACAGCCCGTGGGCCGTGGGCGAGCGGCAGATGTTCCCGGTGCAGACGAACAGGACACCCAGCGCGGCCCCCGTCATTCGGCCACCCGTTCGAAGGGGATGCGCTGGCCCAGGGGCAATTCGTTTGCCATGCGATCCTCCGCCAGGATGAGGTAGACGGTCCCCCGTTCCCGGTTGCCACCGGTGTAGACGATGACCCGGTCGCCGGTCACCTCATACTCCACCGCCACCGCCTCCCCGCCGGAGATCATGGTGTCCTGGGTGAAGACGACGGTCTGCCCCTGCATCAGGAAGCCCAGCCCTTCCGCCAGGGGGTTGCCCTTTTCCGGCGCCATGCGCCAAGTGCCGATCAGGGGATTGGACGGCCCCATGTCGCAGGCCGCCAGCAGGAACACCGCCAGGGTCGCCAGCCACGCCCGCCACCACCGCCCCATCATCATTGCATCCCTTCCCCTTGCCGCTGCGTCTGCCGATGCCACCGGCGCGGACCATAGACGAGCGGGCGCGCCGATGGGAAGATGGGTAGACACTCCCCCGGCCCCACACCGGCCTGAAGGACCCGCCATGCCGACCAGCCTGCGCCTGCCCCGGGATGCCGCCATCGTCATACTGACCGGGGCGGGTATCAGCCGGGAATCCGGGCTGCACACCTTCCGCGATGCCGACGGTATCTGGGCCAGTGTGCGGGTGGAGGATGTGGCCACCCCCGATGCCTTCGCCCGCGATCCGGCCCGGGTCCAGGCCTTCTACAATGCCCGCCGGCGCAGCCTGCAGGACCCGGCGGTGCAGCCCAATGCAGCCCATGCCGCCCTGGCCCGGCTGGAGCGGGACTGGGCGGGGTCCGTCCTGCTGGTGACCCAGAATGTGGACGATCTGCATGACCGGGCGGGCAGCACGCCCCTGCACATGCATGGGGAGTTGATGAAGTCCCGCTGCGGCACCTGCGGCGATGTGCGGGTCCATCCGGGCGATATCACGGGCGGGGAGGCCTGCGGTGCCTGCGGGGGGAATGGCACCCTGCGGCCCCATATCGTCTGGTTCGGGGAAATGCCGCTGGGGATGGACCGGATCTATGCCGCCCTGGCGGAGTGCGACCTGTTCCTCAGCATCGGCACCTCCGGCATGGTCTATCCCGCGGCGGGTTTCGTGGCGGAGGCACGGGCCGCGGGCGCCCATACGGTGGAACTGAACCTGGAGGAAAGCGAGGGCGCCCACCTGTTCGCCGAAGGCCATTACGGCCCCGCCACCCGGATCGTCCCCGCCTTCATCGACGCCCTGATCGCCAACGCACCGGCCTAGCAGACGGACGGACGGCAGCCCCCATCGCCCTTTGATGTCCCCAAATCGACGGCGCAGCGGGGGATCAGCGGGGCGATGCACACAGTGGGCACAACCGCCCCCACCCCTCCCAACAGACTGGGATGGACCGCTTCTCCTTGTGTCCGCAGGCGAAAGTACAGCCGGTACCGCTGCGCGAAGCTCCCCGCCTGGACAAGGATCAGCATCACCGGCCGCCACCAATATGCCGGTGGCCAAGGCTTCCGCCGCCCGGGCCAGACATCCCGAAGGATAGATGGCAAACGTACCGGGGAAAGGCCTATGGTTTGTTGGGTTATGAACGTTTTGTGACATATCACCTCTCGTGCGGAGCCATCGCCATGCGCCTGATCCATCGTCTGCTTCTTCCCGTCGTGATGTTGTCGCTGGTTGCTGGCGGAATGGTTGTCCTGGGCTATAGCGGCCTGTCCCGCACGCGGGCTGTCGCGGAGCAACGGGCCCGGATCTATGATCTGCGGTTCCAGGCGGCGGAAATCCGGGCGCTGAGCCGGGCCATCCAGCGCGATGCCCTGAACGCCATCCATGAGCAGGACAGTGCGGCCTATGCCGAGCGGGTCGCCAAGCGGTCCAAGGAAATGCTGGAGCGGGCCCGCACCCTGGCCACGGAACTGGGAGGGGATGCGGCAGCCTTGGAAATGGACGGGTTCGTCCGGCTGCAGGAGGAAGTGGTGGCCGCGGTCGATGCCGTGACGGCGGCGGCGGTCGCCGGTGACCGGGATGGGGCGGCGGTCCGCTTCGCCGATGCCGTCCGCCCCGCTGAACGCTCCGCCTCCCGCATGACAGACGGTTTCATCGACCGGATGGGCGAACAGGCCGAAGCCGCCCGCACACAGTCGCGCGCCATCTCCGACCAGGCGGAGATGCTCCAGGCCCTGATCGGGATCCTGGGCGTGGTGCTGGCGGTGGCGGTGGCCTTGGTGGCGATCATCCGAGGCGTCACCCGGCCGCTGGGTGGACTGACGGCGGCGACCACGGCGATCGCCGCGGGCGACCTGGACAGCCCGGTGACCGGCGCCGACCGGCCGGATGAGCTGGGCGACCTGGCCAAGGCCTTGCTGGTCTTCCGCGACCAGGCCCGCGCCAATCGTGAGATGGAGCAGCAGGCGGCCCTGGCCCGTGCCGCGGCGGAAGTTCAGAAGCGCCAGGCCCTGCTGGGCATGGCCGACACGGTGGAGGAGGAGACGACACGCGCTGTCGCCGCCATCGGCCAATCCGCCGGGCGCATGGACCAGTCGGCGGAGGCGCTGACGAAGCTGGCAGAGACCGTCTCCAGCGAGAGTGCCGCCGTGGCCGGTGCCAGCGACCAGGCGCTGGCCAATGCGGAAACGGTCTCCGCCGCGGCGGAGCAGCTTTCCGCCTCCATCGCGGAGATCACGGGATCACTGCAACGGGCGACGACGGTGATCGCCGCAGCGGTGGACAGCGGCCTGCGGGCCCATGACACCATCACCAGCCTGTCCGGTGCCGTGGACCGCATCGGGGAGGTGACGCATCTGATCGGGGAGATCGCGCAGCAGACGAACCTGCTGGCCCTGAACGCCACGATCGAGGCCGCCCGGGCGGGGGAGGCCGGCAAGGGCTTCGCCGTGGTGGCGAGCGAGGTGAAGAACCTGGCGAGCCAGACCGCCCGCTCCACCGAGGACATCACCGCCCAGATCGCGGATATCCAGGCCGCGACCCGGGCCGCCGTGGCCGCGGTGGCGGAGATCGCCACCCGTATCGGCGATATCGACGGGGTCGCCGGGACCATCGCGGCGGCGATGGAGGAACAGGGGGCCGCCACCCAGGAGATCGCCCGCTCCGTCGGCCAGACGGCCGATGCCTCCCGCGAGGTCTCATCCCGCATTGGCGCGGTCAGTGACGGGGCTGGACAGGTCAACGGCCAGGCAGCCGATGTGCGCGACGCCATCCGGGCCATCACGGCGGAGATCCAGACCCTGCGCACCGTGCTTGTCCGTGTGGTCCGTACCTCCAGCCAGGAGGCGGATCGGCGTGAGGGTGACCGGGTGGCAGTGGACCTGCCCTGCCGCCTGATCCCGGGGGATGGGCTGTCGTCCGGCGGGCGCCCGGTGGAGGCACGCCTGCGCGACCTCTCCGGCGGTGGCGCCCGGATCACCCTGACCGCGGCCACGGCCGCCCCGACGGTGGGTAGTGCCCTGACCCTGGCCGTACAAGGCCGCGATCTGGCCGCCCGGGTGGTCGCCATCGATGCGGACGGCGTGCACTTGGCCTTCGCCGAGGACCCGGGTACCCTCATCGACCTGCTCACCCGCCGCATGGCCCAGGCGGCCTGAGGGGGGCCGAACGCGGGCGGACATTGCATTGACACAGGAACCGTCGAGAACCCGGGGGCGGCGTAGTGAACGAGCACCTTGGAGCCGCTGATCCTGGCGGCATGGTGAGGTGGCGTGTGTTGGTGGTTCCCACGGGGACCAACGGCCCGGTGACGCGGGATACGATGTCCGCCGGGGAGCGCCCGGAAGCCGTCCAGACGGCCTCCTGTTCTGCCATGTCCCCGTCCGAGGAGCGGGCGCCCCCTGGCGGGGTTCGGCAGAGACTGGTCCTTGGCGCTGGCCGTGGCGTATCGCCTGCAACCGCCAAGGTGCTCAGGCCGCATCCGTGCCACCCGCCAGTGCTTCGATGACCCGGCAGGCGGAGACGGTCCCGCGGCTGCACTGTGTCACCATGCGCTCCAGCTCCGCCTCCAGGGCGCGCAGATGGGCGATTTTCTGGCGGACGTCCCTGAGGTGGGCGGAGGCGATGACGTCCGCCTCCCCACAGGGCATGTCGGCCCGGTCGGCAAGGGAGAGCAGCCGGCGGATCTCGTCCAACGGAAAGCCAAGCTCCCGCCCGCGGCGGATGAAAACAAGCCGGTCCAGGTCGGCCTGGCTATAGAGGCGTTGGTTTCCCGCCGTGCGCGCGGGCTTCGGCAGCATCCCCACCTCCTCGTACCAGCGCACCGTCTGCACTTGGTGCCGCTGCGCTTCGCCAGATCGCCGATGCCGAACATTCTTCCTCCCGTCCGGATTTTTCCTCTTGAACCTCCAGTGACTAGAGGTCCTACGGTTCATCCGTGCGCCGCAACCCGGGCGGCGACAAGGAAAACGTGATCAGTCGGAGCGGCGGTCCCGGAGCGAATTCCACCAGCCCGAACCGACCGGGCCGGCGTTTCGGTCGGAGAGAGGTGATCCATGGCGGATCTGACGGCCTTCGTGGCGGATGAACTGGCGTCCTATCGGACACACCGGCAGGCAGGTCGGGTTGTGGATGCCTGGGTGGCGCTGGAGCGGGCGCATATCCTGTCCCAGCCGGATGCCTGGCTGCACACGCGCGTGCATCTGGCGATGCTGGCCTATGCTGTGGTGCTGCGGGACTGGCCTGAGTTTCGAGGACAGATCGCCCGCACCGTCGTCGCGGGAATTGGCTCCTGGCTGGGCCGCGCTCCGATCGGGAACACCGGTCGGTCCACCGTGCCCATCCTTCAACCGATGCCGATCCCCCCCGATCTGGGAGCCAAGCTGGCCCAGGCGCAGCGTGCAGCCCGCAGGGGGCAGGGTGGGTCGTCATGATCGACCATCCGCAACAGCCGCCCGGCCATCCCCCTGAATGTCTTGATCGGTATGTCTTGAATGGCGGCGTGCGATCCGCCAAAGTCCGGGTCGTCAATCCAGGAACCGAAAGCCGGATCGTGGCGTCGCCGGGACACAGAACCGAAGGGAGCAAGGGGGCGGAGCGCCTTTTGGCCGGGCTGGTCCTGCTTGTCGTCCTGATTCTGTCCGGCCTTACCGCACCCGCCCAGGCCCATCCCGCCCATCACCACCACACCTCCCACCAGGTCAGCTCTCACCATCAGGATGGGTCCCCCGCAGCCGCCGGCCCGCAGGGCGAAGCCCCGGCTGCCGCCCACACGGCGGACGCGGTGGGTGGCCCCGGTCATGATGGTCCCCAGCCTGCGGCGGCCGATTGCTGCTTCGTCTGCCATCCGTCCCTGTCCATCGTCGGGCTTGGGGAGACAACGACCCTGATCCGGTATGACCGCCTGGGCGTCAAGCGCCCGGGCGATGATGTGCTGTTGCGGGGCATCCTGCCCCCGCCCAGCTTACGCCCCCCCTTGCGCGCCGCCTGATCGGTGGCCTGTTGGCGCTTCGGCGCCGCGGGCCGCACCAGCAGTGCCGCGGGACCACGGTTCCGCGACCCATCCGATCCAGCCGCAAGGTCTTCCCCCATGCCGTCCCTAATCCCGCGCCCGCTTCGCGGCGCCGTCTTCGCTTTCCTGTTGCTGTTCCCTGCCGCCGCCCAGGCCCATGAGGGCCATGACCACGGCGACCCGCGGCCCGCATCCCGGGCGACCGACACGCCCGTGATTGCCATGGAAGGCTCTGCCGTGCAGATGGTGGCCGTGCCGGACGGCCAGGGCCATCTGATCCTGTATATCGACCATCTCACCACCAATGAGCCGGTGGTGGAGGCGGTGGTGGAGGCGGTGGTGGAGGTCGCCGTCGACGGCGGCCCGGCCCAGGCCGCCACCCCCCGCCCGGACGGCACCTTCCTGCTGGAGGCACCGTGGTCGGTCAGGCCGGGCAACCACCAGATCGTCGCCACCGTCGTGGCGGGCGATCTGGCGGACCTGCTGGATGGAACATTGGTGGTGCCGGAGGGCGCGGCGGATGCCGACATGCCCGGCACAGGGCACCCGGCAGGGGCATCCACCGGGGCCGTCTTCCTGGCCGGGTCGGCCGCCGGGGCTGCCGTTCTGATGGGGATTGTCGTCCTGGCCCGCCGCCGGCGCACCGTCGTGGTGCCCCTGCTGGCCCTGGTCCTGGTCACCGCCGCCGGGGACGGGGTGGAGGCCCATGAGGGCCATGACCACGGAGCCGTGGATACCCGCCCGGCAGGCGGCAACGCGCCGCAGCGCCTGCCGGACGGAAGCCTGTGGGTGCCCAAGGCGACCCAGCGCATCCTGGATGTGCGGACAAGCCCGGCCCAGCCGACCGCTGTGCCCCGCACGGTCACCCTGCCCGGCCGGGTGATCCCCGATCCCAATGGCACGGCCCGGGTCCAGGCCACCCAGACCGGCCTGGTCGAACCGCCGGAGGGTGGATTGCCCCTTGTCGGCCAGCGGGTGGAAGCCGGGCAGATCCTTGCCTATGTCACCGGCGCCGTCGGCACCGTGGAGCGCGGCGATGTGGAGGAGCGAACCGCCGACCTGGACAAGCAGATCCAGATCGCGCGACGCCGGGTGGAGCGCCTGTCCAGCCTGACAGGCGTGGTGGCGACCCGCGAGATCGAGGAGGCGCAGGCCGACCTCACAGGGCTTCGGCGCCAACGGGCCGCCCTGGATCCGACCCTGACCCGGCGGGAGGCGGTGCGTACCCCGATCGCCGGCATCGTGTCCCGCACTGGCGTCGTTCCGGGCCAGATGATCGACGACCGGGATGAGACCGTCCTGTTCGAGATTGTCGATCCCGCCCGCCTGCTGGTGGAGGCGGTCGCCTTCGATCCGGCGGTGGGCCGGACCGTGCAGGGAGCGAACGCCGTCGCCGGCGGGTCCGCTGCACGCCTGTCCTTCCTGGCGGAAGCCCCGGTGCGGCGGGAGACGGCCATCCCGCTGCTGTTCCGGGTGGAGGATGGGGCCGCTGGCCTGGGTGTCGGAACCCTGGTGCAGGTCCATGCGGCCCTGGGCGATGGGGTGACCGGCATCACGCTCCCCCGGGCGGCGATCCTGCGCGGGCCGGATGGTCTGCCCATGGTCTGGGAGCAGGTGGCGCCCCTGCACTTCCTGCCGCGCCATGTCCGCGCCCGCCCGCTGGACGGGGAGACCAGCCTGGTCGAGGCCGGGATCGAGCCCGGGGCCCGCATCGTCGTGCAGGGCGCCTCCCTTCTGGCCCAAGTGCGTTAGGGAGCGGCACCATGTTCAATCAGATCGTCGCCGCCAGCCTGCGCAACCGCCTGGTCGTGCTGGCCGCCGCCCTGCTGCTGTCGATCTACGGCGCACTTGCCCTGCGCAGCATGCCGGTCGATGTCTTTCCCGACCTGAACCGCCCGACCGTGACCCTGATGACGGAGGCGGGCGGGCTGGCGCCGGAGGAGGTGGAACAGCTTGTCACCTTCCCCATCGAAACGGCGATGAACGGCATGCCGGGTGTCACCCGGGTCCGGTCCGTTTCCGGGGTCGGGCTGGCCGTCGTCTATGTGGAATTCGACTGGGGCACCGATGTGTTCCGCAACCGCCAACAGGTGGCGGAGCGGATCGCCCTGGTGACCGGGCAGCTTCCCGACGGGGTGGTGCCCCATATGGGGCCCGTTTCCTCCATCATGGGGGAAATCATGCTGATCGCCCTGCATGGCGGCACCGCCGCACCGATGGATGTGCGGGAAGCGGCGGACTGGATCGTCCGCCCGCGCCTGCTGGCCATCCCCGGCGTGTCGCAGGTCATCCCCATCGGGGGGGAGGTGCGGCAGTACCGGGTCGCCCCGGACCCCGCCCGCATGGCCCTGCTGGGTGTTGCCACCGACGACATCGTTGCGGCGTTGAAGGGGTTCGGGCGCAATGTCGGCGGCGGCTTCGTCGATCAGCAGGCGGCGGAGTACCTGGTGCGGGGCATCGCCCGCACCACCCGGCTGGAGGATCTGGCGCGGCTTACCGTGGCCTGGCGCGACGGTGTCGCCATTCCGCTGGAGCAGGTGGCCGAAATCGGCTTCGCCGCCCGGCAGCGGCGGGGCGATGCCGGTCTGAACGGCGGCCCTGCCGTCATCCTGTCCGTCCAGAAGCAGCCGGGGGCCGACACGGTCCGGCTGACACAGGCGGTGGAAGCGGCGCTGGCCGACCTTCAGCGGGCCATGCCGGCCGGGATCACGGCGGATACGGTGCTGTTCCGGCAGGCAAATTTCATCGAGACCTCCATCGCCAACCTTCGGAAGGTGCTGGTGGAGGCGGCGGTGATCGTCGCAGTGGTGCTGTTCCTGTTCCTGCTGAACGTGCGGACCACGGTGATCAGCCTGGTGGCCATCCCGATCTCCCTCCTGGTCAGCATCCTGATCTTCCAGGCCTTCGGCCTGTCCATCAACACGATGACGCTGGGCGGGCTTGCCATCGCCGTGGGCGAGCTGGTGGACGATGCCGTGGTGGATGTGGAGAACATCTTCCGCCGCCTGCGGGAGAACCGGGCCGCTGGCAATCCCCGCGACACGTTCCAGGTGGTCCTGTCGGCCAGTGCGGAGGTCAGGTCCGGCATCGTCTATGCGACCCTGATCGTCGTCCTGGTCTTCGTGCCGCTGTTCGCCCTGTCGGGCATCGAAGGACGGCTCTTCGCGCCCCTGGGCATGGCCTACATCATCTCCATCCTGGCGAGCCTGCTGGTGGCGGTGACGGTGACGCCGGTGTTGTCCTACTACATGCTGCCGGGCATCAAAAGCCTGGACCATGCGGATAGCGGGCTGGTCCGGCGCCTGAAGGCCGGCAATGCCCGCTTACTGGCCACCGCCTTCGCCCATCCCCGCCTGCTCATGGGGTCGGCGCTGACGGCGGTGGTGATCGCCGGGGCGGGGGCGGCCGCCCTGCCGCGCGCCTTCCTGCCCCCCTTCATGGAGGGCACGGTCCTGGTGTCGGTCATGATGAATCCCGGGATCTCCCTGGATGAATCCTCCCGCATCGGGGCCATCGCCGGACGGATCCTGCGGGACGTGCCGGAGGTGGAGGCTGTGGGTCGGCGCACCGGCCGGGCGGAGCTGGACGAACATGCCGAAGGCGTGCATGTGACCGAGATCGATCTGGACCTTGCCCCCTCCCACCGCCCGCGGGAGGAGATCCTGGCCGATATCCGCCGGCGCCTGTCGGTCCTGCCCGTGTCGGTCAATCTGGGTGCGCCGATCGCCCACCGTCTGGACCACATGCTCTCCGGCGTGAGGGCGCAGATCGCGTTGAAGATCCATGGGGAGGATCTGGACACCCTGCGCACCATCGCGGGCGATTTGGAGGAAAGGCTGGCCCGCATTCCCGGCATCGTCGACCTTCAGGTCGAACGGCAGGTGCGCATCCCCCAGGTGCAGGTGGTGGTGGATTACGAGCGGGCAAGCCAGGTCGGCCTGACGCCCGCCCGCGCCATGGAAATGCTGGCGGTGCTGGGCGACGGCATCACCCTGTCGGAGGTGGTGGACGGCACCCGCCGCTTCGACGTGGTGCTGCGTCTGGGGGAGGAGCATCGCACGGCCGAGGGGCTGG
Source organism: Pseudomonadota bacterium (assembly GCA_046045995.1). GTDB lineage: Bacteria > Pseudomonadota > Alphaproteobacteria > Azospirillales > Azospirillaceae > Indioceanicola. Next base: position 26,376 of record JBJOKR010000016.1, read on the forward strand.
CCGCCTTGCTGGTGGATACGCCCGCCGGCCGGGTGCCGCTGTCCGCCTTCGCCGCGGTGGTGGAAACCGACGGCCCCAACCAGGTGCAGCGGGAGAACGGGCGCCGCCGCATCGCCGTCTACGCCAATTCCGACGGCAGTACCGACATGGCGCGGATCATCGAATCCATCCGGGGGGAGGTGGCGGCGGTCGCCCTGCCGACCGGCTATTTCACCAGCCTGGAGGGCACCTTCCAGGCACAGGAACAGGCGGCACGCACCATGGCCGTGCTGGCGCTGGTGTCGCTGGCCCTGATCTTCCTTGTGCTTTACAGCCGCTACAGGTCGGCGGTGCTGGCCCTGATCGTGATGGGCAACATCCCTCTGGCCCTGGTCGGCAGCGTCATCGCCCTGTGGATCGCCGGTCAGCCCCTGTCCGTCGCCAGCATGGTGGGATTCGTCACCCTGGCCGGCATCAGTGCCCGCAACGGCATCCTGAAGATCAGCCACTACATCAACCTGGTGCTTCACGAAGGCGAAAGCTTCGGCCGGGCGATGATCGTCCGCGGCTCCCAGGAAAGGTTGGTGCCGGTGCTGATGACGGCCCTGTCGGCGGGTGTGGCCCTGATCCCGCTGATGGTCGGGGCCGACGCACCGGGCAAGGAAATCCTGCATCCCGTGGCGGTGACGATCTTCGGCGGGCTGGTCAGCGCCACGGTGCTGGACACCGTCCTGACGCCCGTCCTGTTCGAGCGCTTCGGTGCCCGGCCCGTGGCCCGGCTGGCCGCCGGCACCGGGGATATGCGCCCGGCCGAAGCTTATTGAGCCAGTTCACCACCACCCCGCGGCCCCCGGCCGCCCATTCGGAAAGGACACCGGAGCCATGAAACTTTTTCCCCTTGCTCTTGCCGCCCTGCTGCTGGCACCCGCCACCGCCATCACCCCCGGGACCGCCCACGCCCATCAAGCGGAAGCACTCCATGGTGGGCAGATGGTGGACGCACCGCCTTATCACCTGGAGCTTGTCGCCAAGGGGCGCGACATCACCTTGTATGTGCTGGACAGCGCGATGAAACCCGTGGACACCACGGGAGCGCAGGCCAGGGCAACCATCCTGGCCGGGGGCAAGCCGGAACTGGTACCGCTTGCCCCGGCAGGCACGAACATCCTGCGGGGAGCGGCCGGGGTGGACCTTGGCCAGGACGCGAAGGTGGTCACCTCCCTGACCCTGCCGGGCCAGAAGCCGGTGCAGGCCCGGTTCAACATTGACGGCCACGCACCATGATCCGACCTGCCCAGGCCCTTCTTGCGGCGACTGATCGGCGGCCCCCATGGATGGTCCGCCATCGCCGCTGCAATGGGCAACCCCCCTGTGGTTGGTGCCGATGGCGCATCCAAGGCCGCCGATTTCACCGTCATGGGAAGCGTTGAAGGTCGGCTCCGGGGCTCAGGGCGTGCGGTTGAACGCCTAGCCTACGCGTGCCATCGCCACAGATTTTCCCAAGGCACTGGTGTCTTCACACTGCGGAGTTGGTCGCCGTAGCGGGCCTGGATGGTGTCCAACCGCTGCGGCCAGGCCGCTTCCGCCCAGGGGGGGGGACGGGCCGCCTGGTCCGGGTGTTTCAGGGCCGTCAGCTTGGGCCGTAACACCAGGAGCGCGCCTGTCAGCCCGAGACGAAACAGGGCCGCCCCGAGCATGAGCCCGGACCAACGGTGCAGCAGGGCATAGCCGGCCCCCACCGCCACCGTGTCGGTCATGTCCCAGCGGGCCGACAGCTCGATCCCCTTGATCGCCGTCGGTAACTGAAATCCTTGCTCTCGCCATGGGCAATGCCTTCCCTAGGCGGCTGGCGCCGGGCAGGGCGCGGATCCGATCGCTATGCCAGGGATGGCAGGCGGGCGGCCATCGGCGGTGCCTCCCGCCCGACGGCCGCGCGCTGTCAGAACGGCGACTTCTTTGGCGGGCCCAATCTGTCCAGCTTGGCCTTCGCGTCGGCGATGTGCGTCGCCAGTTGCGGCTCCGCGACATGGGGGGCTGCCAGTTCCATCACCGTGACCGCTATCGCCAAGCCGGCCCTGTCCTCCTCCGCGGCCTTCGCCCGGAAGTGGCCCCAGATGCCGATCAGGGGGATGTCGTAGCGTCCGGCGTTCTCCTCCATCTCCTTCGCTGCCCAGGCGACCTCACCCGCAACGACGCGCGCGATCAATCCTAGGCTCGCCTCATCGGTCCAGGGGGTGCGGGCGACCGGTTCCCGGCCCAAGGCCCTGATGACGGCCTCGGCGGCGGGCACGGTGGAATAGGGGTTCTGGCCGGTGATGAGCCGGCCATCCACCTCCACATGGGGCAGCATCATGTCCGCAGCACCGAACCGGCCGCCCCTGCGGCGCAGTTCATCCTCCAGCAGGAAGGGGAACTGCGGGGCCCATTTCTGTCCGAACAGCCGCTCCTCGCTATTGGAGAAGCCGGTGACGGCACGGCCTTCGATGAGTAGGCGCCCGTCGCCCAGCCGGACATCCACCAGGGCCGCCGGGCCGTGGCAGACCGCCGCCGCGACCCCGCCGCCGTCATAGGTGCGGGCCAGCAAGGCCTGAAGATCGGTGTTGCCGGGCAGGTCGAACATCGCGCCCTTGCCACCGATGACGAAGACCGCGCCATAGGGTCGGTCCCGGGCGGTCGACAGGGCCAGGGTGTCGTCCAGCGCTGCCTTGGCCGCCGGATCAGCCAGGAACCGAGCATTGTACGGTCGCGTCGGGTCATGATTGTCGGCCACCACGGCCCCGCCTTGGGGGCTGGCGATATCGACCGTCAGCCCGTTGTCGGCGAAGACCAGATAGGCCTGGGCCAGTTCATCCATCTCAAAGCCGGGCTGCGTCTCTCCGCTGTCCCGACCGTGGCCACTGACGACCAGCAGAACACGGGGATCATCCGCCGCCCGGGCAACGGGAGGCGGGATGAGAAATGTCGCAAATGCAGCCACCAGCATCAGGGTCCGGCGCATGCCATGTCCTTTCCGAAAGGGGAAACCATGGCAGGCTGGGTAGCGCAGGGAATGGCAAAGCGATGTGAAAGACGCGGCTTCCCGTCCAACCGGGACCCTTTTGCGTGTCAGCGCACCTGTCATCCATAATGGAACGGTCACACGCGAAAACACCGGGTGTCTGGCGAACCAGGCGGGGTCGGGCTGTGGCGGGCCTCACTGTCCTGACACGGCGGCCGGCCGTTCCGGCCCATGGCTTCGGGAAGCGCCACGACCCAGCGCCGAGGACTGGGCCCGGTGTCCTTCCCAGGCGGACAGGACGTCGGTGACAGCCACACCGGCACCAGTCACACCACTGCATGTCTGACCGCTGCATGTCTAACCGCTGCGTGTCACACTGGCGCCCCGGACCCGCCCTGATCTGTGCCGTAGATCCCGTCCGCCAGCATGCCCAAGGCTTGGTGCACGCGCTGCCAGTCCGCCTCCCCCGTCAGGGAGAGGCCGGCGAACCCTCCGCTGGCGGCGGCGGAAAGCACCAGATGCTGCACACTGGCGATCAGCACGGCGTTCACCGCCGGGGCATCGACCCCGTCCGGCGGAACCAGGGTGCCACGACGCTCATGCATCCACAGGGCAAGGCGCTTCCCCCGCGCCTCGCTCAACCGGGTGAGAAGGGGCGAGGGGGCCGCCACCTCCCAGGTCACGATCTGCCGCAGGATCGGGTCCCCGCGCAGCAGATCGATCAGGCCATGCATGAACAGCTTGATTAGCTCCCCATAGGTGGTGGGCGGCCGAGCCGTGGACAGCGGGGTCAGGTCATCTGCCAGTTTGCCTGCCAGGTCGGTGCCGACGGCGTCGGCCAGCCCTTCCAGTCCGCCGAAATAGCGGTAGATCAACTGCTTGTCGCAGGCCGCCCGGCGGGCGATGGCGTTCACGCCGAAACCCTGGAACCCCTCCTCCGCCAGCACCTGCTTGGCCGCTTCGACAAGACTCCGCTCGGTTGCCGCCCGATCGCGGGGCCGGCCCGAGCCCCCCTTGTCCTTGTCTGCATTCCCCATGGCTGTCCATGTCCCCACGCTGCGGATCCAGAATATCACCAGGTGGTGACTTTGTGCTTGCGCTCGGCAGGCACTAGGCATATACGTCATGTCACCGCAAAGAGACAAGCGGTTCGTGAGGTAGGATCATGGCAACGCAATGTACGCACCAAGCTACGCCGAGGCCCCTGAACACCCCGGTCTGGTCACTGTCCGGCACCGATCGGCGGGGGGGCACTCCGCGAAGTGCGGGTGTCGGCGTGGTCGCAGGGCCACATCAGGGGACGTGGGTCGCCCCGGCCCGCCCCATTGTCGGGATCAGTGCCATCGCGATGGCGATCGCGTTCAACGTTCCCTATCTCATCCTGGCCATGACCTATGCCTACCCCGCCGTCCTGCGCCGGCCGGCCGGTGAGGCGCTGGCGATGTTCGCGGCGGGCGGCAGCGGCCTGGTTCTGACCTGGCATGCCTTCGCCCTGACAGCGCTGCTGCTGGTGCCGCTGTCCATGGCCCTGGCGCTGACGCCCCAGGCGGTCGCCCGGACTCCGGCCCTGGCGATCGGGGCGGCGATTTCCGGTGCGCTTGCGGGGCTGGCCCAGGCGATCGGACTTTGGCGGTGGGTTTTCGTCGTTCCCGGGCTGGCCCGGATCCATACCGATCCGGCCACCAGCCCCGAGGCGCGGCGGGCGGCCGAAGAGGCCTTCAACATCCTCAACCAGTACGGTGGTGTCGCCATCGGCGAACATCTGGGCCAGGTGATGACGGCGCTGTTCGTCCTGATGCTGTCCCTGCTGCAGTGGCGTGACGCCCGGCATGTCATCGGCGCCATCGGCTTTGCCACCGCACTGTGCATCCTGATCGGCACCCAGGAAGGTGTCGCCATCGCCCTGGGCCGGGACGGGGATGCCTTCACCATGGCGACGATCGTCGGGTTCCTGGGACTGACGGTCTGGTTGATCGGGACGGGTGTCGGCCTGCTGCGCTGCCACCGTGCGATATCCCCCCTCCGGCGGGCCTGAGCGACGGTCCGCCTTTATCTGGAACAAGGATGCATGTGATGAGACGCCTTGCGTCAACGATGGTGCTTTGCCTGATGGTGACGGCCTGTGCCGCGCCCGACAGCGCCGGGGTTCGTGATCCGGCCCTGTTCAGGCAGGTCGCCCTTCAGTCGACTGTCGACAGCCCCGGCCCCTATACGGACGTGGCCCGATGCTTCGAAGACCAGGCGGCCCTGCTGCCGATGACCAGCTTCATCCCCGATGAAGCGGCTGGCCGGACGACCTACCGCCTGCGCGGCTTCGGCTACACGTTCGAGGAAATCGAGTTCGCGCGGACGGCGACGGGGTCGCAGGCAACCATCTTCATCGCGCCGAACCTGAACGACCGGTGGCACCAGGATTTCGAGCGCGACCGCGGCGCCACCCTGAACGCCTGCGCCGCCGCCGGCCCCTGACAGCTTCCCCCCAAATCCCCTCCCCGCCGGTCAGCCCCGGGCCGCATCGCGGTAGGCGGTGGGGCTGACGCCGAACCGCCGGCGGAACAGGGCGGTGAAGTGGGACGGACTGGCGAAGCCCAGGCCATAGGCGATTGCCGCCACCCCTTCCCCCCCGGACAGCAGCCGCCGCGCCGCCAGATGCAGCCGGTAGGCCCGGCCATAGGCGCCGAAGGTCATGCCGTACAGGCTGCGGAATCGGCGGCAGAAATGGGCGGGCGTCATGTGGCACAGGGCGGCCGCCCCTTCCGTCGTCAGCGGAGCGGCCGGGCTGCGGCGCAACCGCTCCAGCGCGGGGCGCAGGCGGGCGAACCGCTCCTCCCGCCCCGGCTGGGGGGTGCCGGCGGTACGCGGCGCCGTGGCCACCGCCGCCAGCAACAGCTCCACGATCCGCGTGGCCAGCGGGTCCGGCCGACCCGATGCGCGCACCGCCACCAGCCACTCGGCCAGATCGGCGATCCGCCGCGCCGTCTCCCCCTCCGGTCGGGCGCAGAAGGCATGACGCAGGGCGGACAGGCCGGGCTGGGCGGCGACTCCCTCCACCATCTCCGGGTCGAGCTGGACCAGGACCCAGGATTTCGGGCCCGGTGCCAGGTCGAAATCATGCCGCTGCATGGCCGGCACATGGACGATGCTGCCAGGTCCCAGGGTATGGGCCGCATCCTCCGCCACAAACGTGCCGGACACGGCGTGGAAGATCACCAGCTCCGCCGCGTCGTGGAAATGGGGGAAATGGCCGACCGGCCCCGCCCCCTCCCCATGGGTGACACGGTCGGCCAGCAGGCCACCCCCCCGGCTCAGTTCCACCGGTTCGCACAAGGCGCGTTGCAGCATCGATCAACCTTCCGCCAGGGGGGGCCCCCCTCCCCACATGCCACTCCAAGCGGCATCAAAGCATCAGGAGAGGTCATTCCCGCCGAAAGATCAATCCTGCGACAGGATTTGGCATCCGGCAGACTAGTGTCCGGCCGCGCCGGCCGCCCCCGCCCCGGCTAAACTGGGCCCTTGACGTGGACCGGCAGCAGGCGGGTGCCGCTTTCCCTCTTGTCACTGCCCCGCCGCCGGCTGGAATTCCGCCGGCACCTTCCGGCCCTGTGCCTGCCGCCGACGGGAATGCGCCCCCCGACCAGCCTTCTGCCGGAGATCCGCCCCAGACACGGGCGGATGGAGACAGACCATGACCATCGACACGCACATCGACAGGCAGATCGACACGCCCTATCCCCTGACGGCTGACCGGATCGCCTTTTTCCGGGAGCGGGGCTACATCAAGCTGAAGCAGGTCTTCGACGCGGCGACGCTGGATTATTTCGGCAGCGCAATCACCCGTTTGACCCTGGCGCTGAATACGCAGACCAAGCCGCTGGCGGAGCGCAGCACCTATGACCGCGCCTTCCTTCAGGTGATGAACCTGTGGGAGGTGGATGAGACGGCACGGCGCTTCGTCTTCGGCCGCCGCCTGGCCGGGATCGCCGCCGCCTTGCTGGAGGTGGACGGGGTGCGCCTGTACCATGACCAGTCCCTGTACAAGGAACCGGGCGGGGGCTTCACCCCGGCCCATGCCGACCAGTTCTACTGGCCGCTGGAAAGCGACCGCACCGTCACCGCCTGGGTCCCGCTTCAGCCGGTCCCGCGGGAGATGGGGCCGCTGGCCTTCTATGCCGGCAGCCAGGACGTCGCCATCGGGCGCGATCTCGGCATTTCCGACGACAGTGAGCGGCACATCGCCGCGGAAATGGCCGGCCGCGGACTGGTGCTGGATGAGGGCCCCTTCGACCTGGGGGAGGTCAGCTTCCATCGGGGCTGGACCTTCCACAAGGCAGGACCCAACCTGTCAGACAGGCCAAGGTCGGTGATGACCGTGATCTACATGGACAAGGACATGCGCCTGAAGGCCCCCACCAACCTTAGCCAACAGTCCGACCTGGACAAATGGTGCCCCGGCGCCGTACCGGGAGAGGTGGTGGCAACGCCCAAGAACCCGGTCCTGTTCGATCGACCCGGCTGATCCCGGCCCGTATTGACAGAGTGGCCGACACCGACCGGGTCCACCCGGCGAACGACAGGAAGTAAGACCATGAAAGCCGGATTGGCCGCCGCCGTTCTGATGTTCCTGGCGGCTGCGATACCCGCCGGTGCCGCCAGGGGTGCCGCCGGGGGTGCAGCGGCGGATCCCACGGCCCCGGGCATTGCCTTGGCCGCGGGCGGCACAGCGCGGACGGGGTCCGTCACCGACCATGTGGATCCCTTCATCGGCACGGATGGCACCGGGCATGTCTTCCCCGGGGCCAGCGTGCCCTTCGGCATGGTGGCGCCCAGCCCGGACAATGCCGACCGGGGCTGGAGCTACACCAGCGGCTACCAGTACCGGGCCCCCCGCATCCTGGGTTTCTCCAACACCCATATCAGCGGGGCGGGGATCAATGAACTGGGGGATGTGCTGCTGCAGCCCGTGGCCGGCACCCCCTGGACCGCCGCCACCACCGACTTCGCCGCCGCCTATGACAAGGGCAGTGAGGCGGCGCGGCCGGGCTATTACGCCGTCACCCTGCCCGACCACGGGGTGCGGGTGGAGTTGACGGCGACCCAGCGGGTGGCGATCCAGCGCTACAGCTTCGACCGGACGGGACCAGTGCAGGTGCTGGTGGACCTGCAGCACGGGCTGCATTTCACGGCGGACCACCGGGTAACCGACGCCAGCGTCACCGCCGACCCCGCGACGGGGGAGATCACGGGCACGGTCCATTCGGCCAATTGGGTGGTGCGGGAGGCATCCTTCATCGTCCGCTTCGACCGGGTGCCGCAGCGGATCGAGGAACTGCCCCGCCGCCCGGGGGAGAAGGCGCCCCGCTACCTGCTGACTTTCGACACCGGCTCCAGCACGGGTCACGGCCCCGGCCCCGGCCCCGGCCGGACGCTGGAAGCGCGGATCGCCCTGTCCACCGTGGATGTGGAGGGTGCGCGCCGCAACCTGGCGGAGGCGGCGGGGCGGGATTTCGACCGGATCCGGAACGATGCCGATGCGCTCTGGGCCGATCACCTGTCCCGGATCGAGATCACGGCCGATCCCCGCCGGACGGAGATCTTTTATTCCTCCCTCTACCGGACGCTGCTGCATCCCAGCAACATCGCCGATATCGACGGGCGGGTGCGCGGTGCCCGGGGGCAGGTGATCCAGGCGGAGGGGGCGGAGTATTACAGCACGCTCTCCCTGTGGGACACGTTCCGGGGCGTGCATCCCCTGCACACCCTGATCGTGCCGGAGCGGGTGCCCGGCTATATCCGGACCCTGACCGCCCATGCCGACCAGCAGGGCTATCTCCCCCTTTGGACTGCCTGGGGTCGGGAAACCTGGACCATGATCGGCAACCCGGCCATGCCGGTGATCGCCGACGCGGTGGCCAAGGGCTTCACCGGCTTCGACCGGCAGGCCGCATTGGCGGCCATGATCCGCACCGCCACCCTGCCGCGGCCGGACGCCCTGCCAAGCGCCCACCGGTCCTGGGACCTGCATGAACAGTTCGGCTACATCCCCTATGACCTGGACCCCCATGAGCCCGTATCCCGGGTGCTGGAGGATCAGATCGGGGATGCCGCCCTGGCGGCGGTGGCCCGGACCCTGGGCGATACGGCGATGGCGGACAGGCTCGCCGCCCGGGCCGCACGCTACCCCCTGCTGTTCGATCCGGAAACGCGAACCATGCGGGGGCGGGATTCCAAGGGTTCCTGGCGGGCCCCCTTCGACCCGGTGATGGCGACCAGCCCGCTGAACAACCCTGGCGACTACACGGAAGCCAACGCCTACCAATACACCCTGACCCCCGCCCTGCACGATCCCCGGGGTCTTGTGGACCTGATGGGCGGCCCCGTCGCGTTCGAGGCCTGGCTGGACCATTTCTTCACCCTGCCCAAGCCCAACCCGGACAAGTTCCTGGGGCAGGAGGCCATGATCGGCCAATACGCCCACGGCAATGAGCCGAGCCACCACATCGCCTATCTCTATGCCTTCACCCCCAACCCCGGGAAGGGGCACCGGCTGATCCGGCGGATCCTGACCGAATTCTACGGGGACGGGCCGGACGGTATCATCGGCAATGATGATTGCGGCCAGATGGGCGCCTGGTACGTCCTGTCCACCCTGGGCTTCTATCCCGTCGTGCCGGGAAGCGGTACCTTCACCCTGGGCGCCCCCCAGGTGGAGGCGGCGGTGATCCGCACCGGCGGCGGGCGCAGCCTGCGCATCCAGGCCCCCGGGGCAGGGGCGGACAGGCCGGTGGCACTGGCGGCCACCCTGGACGGGGCCCCGCTGGATCCCCGCGCGATGCCCTTCGCCGGCCTGGCCGCGGGCGGGGATCTTCACGTCACCCTGGGGGCTGGGCCATGACCGCGTGTCATGGTCCCGGGGATACGGCTGGTCCTGGCGGCGGCTGCCGGAATCGCCCCGCCGGGCCGGCGGAATTGAACAACATGGCCCGGTCGTAGCGCCGACAAGAGCATCCATCCTGTGCCATCATCCCGTCCCTTCCCCATGCCCTTGCTGGAGAACCTGTGATGAAGACCCGCGCCGCCGTCGCCCTTGCCCCCGGCAAGCCCTTGGAGATCACCGAGGTGGAGGTGGATGGCCCCCGGCTGGGGGAGGTGCTGGTGGAGATCAAGGCGACCGGCATCTGCCACACGGATGCCTATACCCTGTCCGGCGCGGATCCGGAGGGGATCTTCCCCGCCATCCTGGGCCATGAGGGCGCGGGCGTGGTGCTGGAGGTGGGGCCGGGTGTCACCAGCCTGAAGCCGGGCGACCATGTCATCCCCCTGTACACCCCCGAATGCCGCCAGTGCAAAAGCTGCCTGTCCGGCCGCACCAACCTGTGCACCGCCATCCGGTCCACCCAGGGGCGCGGCGTGATGCCGGACGGGACCAGCCGGTTCCGCCTGAACGGGGAACCGGTGTTCCATTACATGGGCTGTTCCACCTTCGCCAACCACACGATCCTGCCGGAGATCGCGCTGGCGAAGATCCGCAGCGACGCCCCCTTCGACAAGGTCTGCTACATCGGCTGCGGCGTCACCACGGGGCTGGGCGCTGTCATCAACACGGCCAAGGTCCAGGCGGGCGACAATGTCGCCATCTTCGGCCTGGGCGGAATCGGCCTGAACGTCATCCAGGCCGCCCGCATGGTGGGGGCGGAGAAGATCATCGGCGTGGACATCAACCCCGCGCGGGAGGAGATGGCCCGCCGCTTCGGCATGACCCATTTCATCAACCCCGACGTGGTCGGCCGGGACAAGGTGGTGCAGGCGATCACCGACCTGACCGACGGCGGGGTGGAATTCAGCTTCGAATGTGTGGGCAATGTCCACCTGATGCGCCAGGCGCTGGAATGCTGCCATCGCGGTTGGGGCCAGTCGATCATCGTCGGCGTCGCCGCCGCCGGGCAGGAGATCAGCACCCGGCCCTTCCAGTTGGTCACCGGCCGGGTCTGGAAGGGTACCGCCTTCGGCGGGGCCAAGGGCCGGCGGGATGTGCCGAAGATCGTGGACTGGTACATGGACGGGCGGATCGACATCGACAGCCTGATCACCCATGTGATGCCGCTGGACCGGATCAACCACGCCTTCGACCTGATGCATGAAGGCGCATCGATCCGCAGTGTCGTCACCTACTGACCGGGAGCCGGGTCATGGAGATCCTTTCCAGAAGCCGCAGCTTCGGCGGCTGGACCGGCACCTATGCCGTCCCGTCGCCCGGGACCGGTGCCGTCCACCGGTTCGGTGTGTATGAACCGCCGGCCGCCGCGGCGGGCCCGGTGCCGGTGCTGGTCTTCCTGTCCGGGCTGACCTGTGATGAGACGACGTTCCTGATCAAGGCGGGGGCCCAGCGGCGGGCCGCGGCCCTGGGCCTGATGCTGGTCGCGCCGGATACCAGCCCGCGCGGGCTGGACCTGCCCGGGATCCGCGATTCCTGGGATTTCGGGGAGGGGGCGGGGTTCTACTTGGACGCCACGGCCGCCCCCTGGGCCGGGCATTTCCGGATGGACAGCGTCATCACAAAGGACCTGCCGGCCATGCTGCGCAGCCATTTCCCCGCCGCCGATACCGGCCGGATGGGCATCATGGGGCACAGCATGGGGGGCCATGGGGCCCTGACCCTGGCACTGAGGCATCCCGGCTTGTTCGGGAGCGTCAGCGCTTTGGCCCCCATCTGCGCGCCGTCGCGCGTCCCCTGGGGGGAGAAGGCGTTTGGCCATTACCTGGGCCCGGACCGCAGCACCTGGGCCAACCATGACACGGTCGCCCTGCTGGGAGCCGGTCGGCGCTTCCCTGGGCCTGTGCTGGTGGACCAGGGCATGGCGGACAAGTTCCTGGACAGCCAGCTCCGCCCCGACCTGCTGGAAACGGCGATGGCGGCATCCGGTCAGCCCCTGACCCTGCGCCGCCATGCCGATTATGATCACGGCTATTACTTCATCCAGACTGTGATCGACGACCATCTGGACCACCACGCCGCCATGCTGGTCGGGTAACGACTGGCGGTATCATTTCGGGTGGTGCCGGTGCGGGGATGCGCTTCCGCCCCTGGCGCCGCGATATCGTCCGCCCTGCCATTGGTGCATCGGTGACCAGGGTTCGGCTGGTGCTGCCAGCACGCGGCGTGCTACGCCCGATCCTGTTGAACGCCGTCGGCAACGCCATCTTGCCGGCCATCGCATTCCCTGAACGGCGTGCGGGTCGCGACGTTCCGCTCACCCCCGATAACCCAGACAAGAGACGAAAATGAGGGAACGACACGTGTTCGCCGGGATCCTGACCGCATTGGCAACCCTGCTTGCCTTGTCATCCGGTTCGACTGCCGCCGCCCTTGGTCCCGATACCAAGGCTCCCATCATCGAGGCTTACCGGGATGTAGCCGGCGTAGAGGTGGAGTATTCCAGTCGGCGGGCACTGTCGCTTGAACTGACAGCGGAGGAACAGTCGCTTCAGCGCGCTGGCGCTGGCGGCAATCGCCCGACATACGCGATCGTGCCTGGGTCGTTTGAAAACGGCATCATCGAAGTGGACATCGCGGCAAACCTGAATGGACGCGGCGGCGCCGAATCCCGGGGATTCGCCGGTGTGGCCTTTCGCCTTGGCGACGACGGGCGGTTCGATGCCGTCTATCTCCGGGCGGCCAACGGCAGCCGCAACGTACCGCCGCCTCCCCCTCCACGGGACGTGCGCGCGATCCAGTACATCTCCCACCCCGACTTCCACTTCTCCGAGTCGAGGGCGGTGGCACCGGGAGTGTACGAAAAGGCTGCGCCGATCGCCGTCGGGACATGGCACCGGCTCCGTCTGGAGATCAACGGCAGCCGACTGGTCGCCAGTGTGGATGATCAGGTCGTCCTGCAGGTCGACAACCTTCGCCTTGACCGCCCGGGAAACGTCGCCCTGTGGGTCGGCGACGGCACCAGTGCCTATTTCTCCAACCTGCGCATCACGCCCGCGGAGCGTTGAGATCGTACTCGACGGATAATCGGCGGGGGGTGCACCTGGATCGCCGCCTGCACTCCCGGCCCTCACTCCCGCCGCAGGGCCTCGATCGGGCTCAGGGCGGCGGCGCGGCGGGCGGGGACGTAGCCGAAGACGATCCCGACCGCGGCGGCAACCGCCACGGCGGCCAGGTTGACGCCCGGGCTGAAGGCGAAACCCACCCCGATCAGGGGGGAGATGAGAAGGCTGGTCACATTGGCCAGCAACAGCCCGATCAGCCCGCCGATGCAGGACAGCACCACCGCTTCCACCAGGAACTGGCCCAGCACGTCCCCCGCCTCCGCCCCGATGGCAAGGCGAAGGCCGATCTCCCGCGTCCGCTCCGTCACCGACACCAGCATGATGTTCATGATGCCGATACCGCCCACCAGAAGGCTGACCGCCCCCACCGCCGTCAGTAGCCCGGTCAGCATCCGGGTGGTGCCGGTCACCGTGTCGGTCAGCTGGCGGGTGTCGAAGACGGTGAAGTCATCCTCCTCATCCGGGCCCAGGGACCGCCGGTCCCGCACCAGGTCCAGAACCTGCGCCCGCATCCTGGCCGGGTCCTCCCGCGGGTCGTAGATGACCAGGATGCTGTCCAGCCGGCGTGTACCGGTCAACTGGCGCTGCACCGCCTTCAGGGGCATCAGCACCGTGTCGTCCGTGGCCCCGGTCAGGCCCTGACCCTTGGCGGCCAGCGCCCCGATCACCCAGCAGGCGACACCGCCCACGCGCAGCACCACCCCTTCCACCGGGCCGTCGGCCAGCAGGCGCCGGCGCACCAGATCACCGACCAGGCAGACGGCGCGCCCCGCCTGCTCCTCCTCCTGCGTGAAGGGGCGGCCCTCCGCCACTGACCAGTTCTGGGCGGAAAGGTAATCGACCGTCACGCCATGCACCGTGCTGCGCCAGTTGGCGGCGTCATGGACCAGGGTCTGCCGGGTCGTGGCGACGGGCACGGCCAGGCGCACGCCCGGCACCCCGTCGGCGATGGCGGCCGCATCCTCATTCCGGAAGCGGGGGGCGGGGCTGCCCCCACCCCGCTGGTCGCGCCCCGGCAGCAGGATCAGGGTGTTGGACCCCAGCGCGCTGATGGACGCGGTGACCGCCCGGGTGGTGGCGGTGCCCAGCGTCACCACACTGACCACCGACCAGACGCCGATGATCACGCCCAGGGCCGTCAGCAGGCTGCGCAGCCGGTGGCGGTTGATGCTGCGCAGGGCCATGGCCAAGTTCTGCCCGATCACGGCGGCCCCCCCTGCGCACCCTGGGCCGCGGGGCTGTCCACCCGCTGCACCCGCCCGTCCTGCACATGGACGATGGTGTCGGCATAGGCGGCCATGTCCGGTTCGTGGGTGACCATGACGATGGTGATCCCCCGGTCCCGGTTCAGGCGGGTCAGAAGATCCATGATCTCCCGGGAGCGGGCGCTGTCCAGGTTGCCGGTCGGTTCATCCGCCACCAGAAGCCGGGGGGCGGTGACGATGGCCCGGGCGATGGCCACCCGCTGCTGCTGCCCGCCCGACAGTTCCGCCGGCGTATGGTCCGCCCAGGCGGCCAAGCCCACCTGGTCCAGCGCCTCCCGCGCGGCAGCCCGGCGCGGTGCCGCGGCCAGACCGCGGTAGATCAGGGGCAGTTCCACATTCTCCAGCGCCGTTGTCCGGGGCAGCAGGTTGTAGCCCTGGAAGACGAAGCCCAGGTTGCGGCGGCGGAACCGCGCCTGCTCCCCACTGTCCAGATCGTGCAGGGGCAGACCCAGGAAGCGGTAGCTGCCCGTGGTCGGCCGGTCCAGGCAGGCGATGATGTTCATGGTCGTGGACTTGCCCGATCCGGAGGCACCCATGATGGCGGCGAAGGCCCCGGCCGGGATGTCCAGATCCACCCCGCGCAGGGCCAGGAACCCGGCCGTACCGTCCCCATAGCGCTTGGTGATGCCGCGCAGGGCGATCAGCGGCGGGCGGGATGGCGCCGTTGCGGCGGCGGGCGCTGTGCGTGCGGTCATGGCATCCCCCCGCCGGCCCCGGTACCGTTTCCGGCGGCCAGCCCGGTGGCGACCCGCATGCCGGGACGCAGCTCCGCCCCCGCCGCCAGCCCCGTCGCCGCCGAGGCTGCGACCACCGCCGCCTCCCGCCCGACCACGGCCAGCACGGTCACGGCCAGGGGGCGCAGATCGCCGGGGCCTGCGGGCGCGCCCGGCCCGGCGGTTTGGATCACATGGACCTGCCGGGTACTGCCCCGGCCGATGCGGGTTTCCTGGCGGGTTCCCTGCTCCCCCTCCGGCCGGCGGATGGTCAGGGCCCCGCTGTCCGGCGCGGGGGGAAGGAAGCGCAGGGCGGCCAGCGGCACCACCAGGGGATCGGCCAGCGTCTCCGTCACGATGGTGGCCGTGGCGGTCATGCCGGGGCGCAGCCGACCGTCCGGATTGTCCACCCGCAGCCGCGCGCGATAGGAAACGACCGTCCCCTCCCCCCCGTCCGCCCCGGTGGAACCGGTACCGGCGCCACTGTCTTGGGCGCCCAGGTCCACCCGCTCCACCACCGCGGGGAAGCGGTCGCCGGGGAAGGCGTCCACCGTGAAGGTGGCGGTCTGGCCCGCACCGACGCGGCCGATATCCGCTTCATCCACCCGCACATCCAGGCGCAACCGGCGGGGATCGGCGGCGATGGTGAACAGCACCGGCGTCTGGAAGCTGGCGGCCAGGGTCTGGCCCGGGTCGATCCGGCGGCGCAGGACGATGCCGTCGATGGGGGCCCGGATGGTCGCCCGGTCAAGCGCGGTGCGCGCCGCCGCGGCCACCGCCGCCGCCTCTTCCGCCTGGGCCGCCGCCACCCGCATCTGGGCCCGGGTCTGGCGCAGATGGGCCCGGGCCCGGTCCAGCTCCGCCGCGGCGGGGATACGCCCGCCCGACAGGCGCGCCGTCTCCTCCAGCCGGGTCAGGTCGATGGCGGCCAGGTCGGCAACAGCGCGGGCGGCATCCACCCCCGCCTCCGCCGCCTGCCGGGCCGCCTCCGCCCGGCGCAGCTCCTCCTCCAGCCGGTCGGGGTCGATCAGGGCCAGGGGCTGGCCCGCCCGGACCGGGTCGTTCACCTCCACCAGCACGGCCACCACCCGGCCCGAGATTTCCGCCCCCACCTCCACCTCATCGGTCGCCTGCAGGTTCCCGATGGCGGTGACGGTGGCGACCAGGGTCCGCTGTTCGACCGGCGCGCTGGTATAGGGCACCGGTGCAGGCCCCAGCGGCGTCAGGGCCAGGGCCAGGACGGCAGCGGCCAGCAAGGCCGATGGAACCAGGACCCAGGGCCGGCGCCAGACAGGCTGCCGCGGCGGGCCCAGAAGATCGGCGCGGAGCGTGCCGCCCGGATCATCAGAAGCAGCGGGGCCTGTCCCGTGCCCGCCGGTCGTCAAGGGATGCTGCATGGGATCCGCCGCCCGTGGTCTCAACCGCGGGCGGGGCCTGTCCCGCGCCCGCCCG